>JBEPXL010000001.1:0-27176 GCA_041641935.1 Desulfobacteraceae bacterium
ATGCGGGATGTGACTATCTGGTCTGGGATGAAAAAAGCTGGCAGGGAAAGGAACTGAAGGAATTCTCCTCTCCGGCGGGGATGCAGTTGATGCCGCTGAAAAGCTGGCAGTCCGACCGGCTGGGACGGCTGGTTCTCTATCAGGTGCAACAATGAAAATTGCTCTTGTCTGCAAATATTTCATCGAAAGCAAAGGCGGCCTGGAGCGGTACACGGTGAACCTGAGCCGTGCCCTGCGGGAGCGGGGCCATGATGTTCATCTCTTCTCCTGTCGGTGGGAACCGGAACAGGGACTCACGTTTCACCGGGTTCCGATGATCCGGTTTTCTTCTCCGGCGAAAAATCTCTCCTTTGCCGTTCTGGCCGGGAAGGCGGTTCAGAATGGTGGTTTTGATGTCATCCAGAGCATGGACCGCATCTGGCATCAGGATATCTTTCGCGCTTCGGACGGCATCAATCCCGTTCAGATGCAGGAACGGTACTCCCACCCGCTGGTCCGGAAATGGAAAGCCGCCGGTCCCCGCCGGCTGGCCCTGACCTGGCTTGAAAACCGCATCTTCCGGAACGGCGGATGCCGGTATGTCATGACCAATTCCCGACTGATCAAAGAGCAGATTGTTCATCATTACCAGGTTCCGCCGGACAGGATCAGGGTCATCTACAACAGTGTGGATCTGGAGCGGTTCCATCCCGCTGTCCGCCAAATGTACCGGGAATCCGTCCGGGGAAAGTACGGGATCGGAAAAAACAATCTGCTGCTTCTGTTCATTGGAAATGACTTCAAGCGGAAAGGACTTCCGCTTCTGATCGACGCCATCAGCCGTCTGCAGTCCCCGCAGATCCAGCTCATCGTGGCGGGCAGCGATGACCCGAAGCCATACCTCCGGCAGGCGCTCCGGAACGGAACAGGCCGTCAGGTACACTTCACCGGTGCGCAGAAAGACGTTATCCCCCTGTACGCGGCGGCGGATGTGTGTGTCCTGCCGACACGGTACGACGCCTTTGCCAATGTCTGTCTGGAGGCGATGGCCTGCGGTGTGCCGGTCATCACCACCCGGAGCAACGGCGCATCCGAACTTGTGGAATCCGGCAAAAACGGGTATGTTCTAAAGACATGGGAAACAGAGGAACTGGCCGCACGCATTCGTGATACGGAAGATCCGGACCAGCGGATTGTTCTGGGAGAAAATGCCGCCCGGAAAGCCCGCAGTTTTACAGGGGATCAGTACATGGAACAGCTCTTTGACCTGTATGAAGCAGTCCGCAGCGCAAAGGCACGTTCATGAATCCGCTTTCCGGGGAAATCCATTGCCGCGACAACGGCGCCATGACCATCAACCGGGAGTATGATAATCTTCTGACGACTCTCGGTCTGGATGATGTTGCCGCAGTATATGATCACGCGGACGGAGAGACCGTAAAACAGATTCCCCAGCGCTCCGTCACCCGGCTGACCGTTCCCTGGAAGGGTCGCACACGGGTGCTGTATCTGAAACGCCATCGGCCGGTGCGGATCGGGTTTTCAGACAGGATGCGCCAGCAGGGAATCCAGCGATACTCCCAGGGCCGGATCGAATTCGACCATATCTGCCGGTTCCGGGAAAATGGCTTTGCCACGGTTTCGCCGGTCGCCTGCGGAGAAAAACGGCTGGGCGCTCATGTGATCTCGTTTCTGATCACGGAGGACGTTTCGCCCTTTGTTTCCCTGGAAGAGATCATCCGCCACCGGCCGGAATTCTTCTCCGGAACCGAAGGACAGCGGCGGAAGGATATCCTTCTGGAAACCGTCGGACAACTGGCCCGGCGGATGCACCGATGCGGACTCAACCACCGGGACTTCAATGCGACCCACATCCTCCTCTATTACGCGGAGGGATGCGACCGGCCGGAGACAGCGCTGTTTGACCTTCAGCGGGTGGACCGGCGTTCCTTTTTCCGGTTCCGATGGCCGATCCGGACCCTGGCAAGGGTCGGACAGACACTGCCGGCGCCGCTCTTCACGGAGGCAGACCGGCTGACACTGTTCCGGGCGTACAAAGGAAAGACGACGCTCAACCTCCGGGACCGGTTTCAGCGTTTCTGGATTCACCGGAAAACCGCCCGCATCAGCCGTCATACCGAAAAGATCATGGCACGAAAGGCAAAACACATGAAACCCTGATCATCTTTTTACCTGGATGTGGCGTGTATGCTCTATATAGATAATACACATATCATTGACATCGGAAACGACAGAAAATGCTATCTGCATCCGGAGGATCGCTCAAAGTGCATCAAGATTACCTACTCAGGTGATTATCAGCAGGAAAAAAAAGAGATCCGGTATTATCACTACCTGATCAGACGGAATGTTTCCTTTGCCAGGGTGGCAGACTTTTATGGCACTGCCTGTACCAGCAGAGGAACAGGATGTGTATTTGAACTGGTCAGAGATTATGATGCGTCAATTTCAAGAAGGTTATCCTATTATCTCCATACCCGGCAGATAGATCGTCAGCACCTGAAGCATGAACTGGAAAATTTAAAACAGTATCTGCTTGATCAGAATATTCTCGTTCGGGATCTGAGACTCGATAATATTCTGTATCAGAAACAAAATAAAGAAACCGGCAGGTTCATCATCATCGACGGCCTGGGGAATAACGAATTTCTGCCGTTATGTACGTACCTGAAGGTTCTCGGGCGAAGAAAAACCGTGAGAAAGTGGAACCGCTTCGCCCATCGCCTGCGAAGAGCGTATCCTGATCTGTGGGAGTAATGTCATTCCCTTCGCTTTCTGCCAAATACCGTCTGTATCAATGCCATCAGAAAATGGCTGGAAGAGTAAAGAAACAGCAGATCAATGATTATTGTATGGATCAACAAACGAAACTGGAAAACCCCCGGCCCGATTGTCAACATGTCGGTTCGCAATGCCGCCTCCTTTGCCGGTCTTGGGTATGAAACGCATCTCTGCGTCGGCGCCGGTGCAGATTCGGATACCGCAGGTGATATCCGGGATTTCTATGGACTGGGCTCCCTTCCGGCGCTTCGGATTCACCGGGTGTCCCGGATGCAGAAAAGAGGCAACAACTACAGCCTTTCGGTGTTCCGGTATGCCTGGCGGCTGATCCGGACATTGCGCCATCAGGATCATGTCGCCGTCTTTACCCGGGAATCGGGCTTTCTTCCCTTTCTGGCCTGGCTCCGTACCCATCCCCGTGTCAGCGGCTATTATGAACTCCATGATTTATATGCCGATCTCTCCTGGTGTCCCCGGAAACGCACCGGCTTTTATCGTGAGTGGTTTTACGAACACCTGTTTCTCCCGCGGATCGATGGCGTCGTCTGCATTACCCGGTCGCAGCAGGAACTGTACCGGAAGATATTTCCTTCTCTCCCGTCCGTCGCTTTTCCTTTGGGAACAACCCCCGTCTCCGCACTGCCCCAACCGGAAGAAAGACGAAAACGCCGGACGCTGATGTATGTCGGCCATATGCATGCGGACAAGGGGATCGATTTTCTGCTGAAGGCAGCCGCCATCCTGGCACGACAGAACATTCAGACCGTCTTTCTGGGGGGAAAACCGGAAAAGATTCCCCATTTTCAGAAGAAAGCAGCGGAGATCGGCGCCGGGGATGCGGCGACCTTCATTTCCTTTCAGCCGCCGGAACAGATGCACCGGGCGCTGGACGAAACCGCAAGCATCGGTATTGTCATGCTGAAGGATACATTCTATAACCGGTATCTCACCTGCCCGGTCAAGGCGCTGGATTATCTTTCCCATGGCATTCCAGCCATCGGCAGCGATCTGCCCTCGGTCCGGGAGGTGCTGGATGATTCCGGAACATATGTTAAGGCAGACGATCTGAACGGGTTTGCCGGATCGGTTCTTTCCCTTCTGGATGATGCGGACCGGTATGCACGAAAGAGTGAGCAGGCCCTTCAGCGGGCAAATGAAATATCCTGGGAAAAACGGGCGCGCATCCTGGTTGCCTTTGCCGAAGAACAGAAAATCACTGCCGGCGGAACCCGCCATCCGAAGAGAAGGTTTTCCCTCATGGGAAAATGATCATCCGGGCGCAAGATTTGTACGCCCTGATTTGATAATGCCATCCGATTTGCCTCCAGGACATTGCTTTTGAAACCAGAAGATTTTCGCCGGATACTCATCATAAAAATGCGCTATATCGGGGATGTGATTCTCGTCACCCCGCTGATTGCGGCACTCAAGGAGCGCCTGCCCGGGGCGCAGATCGATGTGCTTGTGAATCACAATACTGCCGCGATTCTGTCCGGCCATTCCATGATCCGCCGGGTGCTGGGATTTGATGTGGAAAAGAGCCGGAAGCAGCCGATGTACATCTTCCGGTTGATCCAGGGAATCCGGCGGCGGCGGTATGATCTGGTGATTGATCTGACCGGCAGCGACCGGGCCGCGGCGGTAACGCGGTTCAGCGGCGCGCCCTTACGGATCGGCTATTCACGACTGCGGAAACTGCGGGAAAAACTGGTCTATACCCAGGTGATTCCGTACCATCTCGGCAGTCTGCATACGGTGGATTATCATCTGAAGGCGGCAGAGGTACTGCATCTGCCGGTGAAAGACCGCCATCCGTCTCTTGCTGTAATGCCTGCTTCCCGGCAGGCGGTGGAACAGAAATTATCCGCCGCCGGTATCGTTCCGGATGCGCCCTTTGTGGTGATTCATCCCGGCGCCCGGCGATGGTACAAAAGCTGGCCGCCGGAACGGTATGCCCGGCTGGGAGACCGGATCATCGATGAACGCACCATCCCGGTGATCCTGTCCGGCGGCCCGGGGGATCAGGACATCTGCCGGAAGATTGAACTGGAAATGATTCACCCCCCGATCAATCTGTCAGGCCGGCTCAACCTGACGGAACTGACGGCTCTGATCCAGAAAAGCGCCTGCCTGATCGGAAACGACTCCGCGCCCATTCATATCGCCACAGCCGTCGGAACACCGGTGATCGCCCTGTTCGGGCCGACGCTTTCGTCCGCGTGGGCGCCCCGGCGTCCGTCGGATACAGTGATTGCGGCGGAATATCCCTGCAGACCCTGCGGACATGCCCGGTCCGACTGTCCACTGGGAGAAGAGTACTGTATGGCAGGTATTTCATTTGATTCGGTGTGGGAAGCCGTTAAAAAGGCTCTTGAACCGCTGTCAGCCGCCATGGAGCGCATGTAATTTTCCCCTCCGGACGCCGCCCCCGTGATGCGGCCTTCACCTGTATCCTACTCTGTCGCTCTTCCCACCAGTTCAAAAATGTTCAGGTTCCCCAGGCTCTGATCGATCCGGTGGATATTCAGCCGGCTGAGGGCGGCGCGGCAGACATTTTCACTGATCAGTATACCGTCGGGAAACGGCTTGGTCAGTTCCTGCAGCCGGAAAACGGTATTGACGGCGTCCCCGATGACGGTGTAGTCCATCTTCTTTTCAAAACCGATATTTCCCACCACCACTTCCCCGGTATGGATACTGATTCCCATCGTGATCGTTTCCCCGAACCGCTGCCGGCAGTGCCGGTTGAGGTCATCCACCGCATCCCGCATTTCCAGCGCGGCGCTGACGGCATTTTCGGCATCCCGTGTGCTGGAAACCGGTGCGCCGAAAAATGCCAGAAATCCATCCCCCAGATATTTATCCACGATGCCGTGATGCCGGAAGACAATCTCTCCCATGACCGAAAAGAAGTAATTCAGCAGGGCCACAGTTTTCTGGGGACCGACGGTGCGGACAAATTCCGATGATTTCCGGATATCGATATTGAGCAGCGTCAGCGTCCGCAATTCATCGATGAGGGTTTCGCCGGATTCGGAGCCGTGAATAATCTGATCCAGAATCTCCTTAGGAACAAATTTCTGGAAAATCCGCCGGATGCCCCGTTCATGCTCTGCCATCGACACCGTTTCCCGGTACAGACGCGCGTTTTCAATGGCGATACTCACCGACGAGGCGACTGACTGAAGCAGGTCCGCATCGTTGGCATCAAAGGGACCGTTGATCTTGTTGAGAACCTCCAGTACACCGATCACCCGCCCCTGCGAGATCATGGGCACACAGAGAAGGGACCGCGTTTCGAAGCCGGAGATCCTGTCAATTTCAGAATAGAAATGGGGAGACCGGGCGGCATCATTTACGATCGCAGCCTCACCGCGGGAGGCCACGTAACCGGCCACCCCCTGACCGATCTGAAGCCGGATCGGTTCTGTCAGGGGAATGCGGATGTTGAAAAAGGCCGCGCTCTTCAGATGGTCCTCCTCAACCAGAAACAGGGTTCCCGCCTCGGCGTTCATCAGCATCTGAATCATTTCCAGGGTATAATCGAGTACCTTTCCCGTATCAAAGGTCGATGAGGCCAGGGCCCGTCCGATCTGCTTGATGGAATCGAGTTCCTGCCCCCGCTGAATCACGGCGCTGCTCAGCCGGTTCCGTTCAATGGCAAGAGAAAGACCGACCGACATCCACTGCACCAGGTGCCGGACATCCTGAAACACCTCCGGCCGTTCCGCTGCCAGAACCAGTGCCCCGTTGACATCCCCGTCGATGTAGAGAGGAAGAATCAGGCCGGCACCATCTTCCTCCAGTTCCCCCAGAACCGCCCGGTCCAGATCGGACGTCAGATTCTCCGGCCGATGTACCAGAATGGCGGTTTTCTGCTTCATGACCCTGTCCACCAGCGACCCCGTGCAGGCGTATGCTCCGCCGCGCCCCAGTCCCGTCTCCGGCTGCATTCCCAGAACCTCGACAACGGTCAGCAGATCCGCCAGATGCTCCTCCTTCACCAGTACAACGGCAAAGTGGAACGGAACAACTGCCTGGATCTCGTTCAGAAGCGCCTGGAGAAGCTCGGTCCCCCGAAAACTGGAACTGACAATCTTCAACACCTCGGCAATCGATTTGAGATGCAGACTCGTCCGTTCGTTTTCCCGGATCAGCCGAAGGTTTTCATAGGTAAAGGCGGCATTGCTCAGCAGCGGAATCAGCACCTCGACATCTTCATTGCGGTAGGGTTCACTGCTGTCGCTTTTCCGGGATACGGTCAGAACCCCGATGATATCCTTGCTGGTTTTGATCGGCAGGCAGACAAATGACTTGGTTCCGTAGTGGGCACGGCTGGAACGGCCGAAGCGGCTGTCTTTTTCGATATCCGCCACCACCAGCGGAGATTTGTTGATCACCGCATACTTGGCGATACTTTTGTCAAATTCGATCCGGTCCCCGATCTGGACCCGGTCCCCCAGTCCGATGCAGGCCCGGACCACAAACCGGTTTGTCTCCCCCCGTTCCAGCATGAGAATGGAGCCGATCTCCGAGCGGGTCAGGGTGAGGGCACGTTCCAGCATGACATACAGGATCTCTTCCGGATCGAAGGTGACATAGCAGAGATCGGACAACTCCTTGAGAATGGAAATATCATCGGTTTTCTTCTCCAGTTGCCGGAAGGTTGCCTTGAACTGGTCTTCCACCGTCTGAAAGGATTGAATCAGGCGCTGAATTTCATCGGTCTCGGTTCCGTCCGCCTTCTGGACATTCCATCCGAAGCTGCGAATCTCCCGGGTCATCTGGCTGGATATACGGCTGATTTCGTCAAACAGCTTCCGGAGCATGAGAATCCCCAGAAGGGAGAAGACCAGAAGTCCCAGAAAAAAGAGCGGCACATCCTCATCCTGCAGAATGTTGTGCTTGAAACCGAAATAGATAAAACCGATGACAGGGAAAAGAAAAAAGAGGGCAATGATGATGTTGAGCTTATAGTGGAGGGATGTCCGCCGGAAGAACAGTTTTTGGAGCCGTTTTTTCACTGGTATCCGATATCCGTGACCGGTAATCCATGATCATATTCGGGGAGTGGGGGAACAGTCAGGGCTGACCGGTCAGAGTCCGGTAACCGAACGGAGGGCGATCAAAGGTTTCCGCAGAATCTGCATTCCCATCAATGTGGTTTCACCGTAGACTTTTGCCGTTCCCTTCTGCCCCGGCTGTATATCCGGCGTATCATCGATCCAGATGGCTTCCGTCATCACCGAGGGGATCTGCCGGTCGGAGAGTTTTACCTCGAACCCGACCCGTGTGACAATGGCCGAATAGTGCCGCAGGGGATTGCTGTCCAGCCGGACCGATACCCGGGCGCCCTTTTTCAGGAATCCGACATCACTGGCCGGAACAATCAGCCGCAGTTTGGTCTGGCTCGGGTCAGCGACACTCAATACCGCCTGACCGGTCTGAATGGCTGCGCCGATGAGGCTGTCGGGATCATCGAGTACAATCACCCCCGATTTGGCGGTCTGCACCTCGGCCCGGGCCCGCTGCCCAGTAAAAAACCGGACATCGTCCTCAGCCCGCTGCACTTCCAGCTGCTGGACCGGCAGTTCGGCACGGGCCTCCGGATCCCGGTGTGCGGCCCCTTCCAGACGCGCGAACTTGGCCTTGGCCACCGCAACATTCCGGTAGGCCTCTTCCAGACGCTTGTCCAGAACCCGCGCATCATACCGGAAAAGGGTTTCCCCCGCTTCCACCTGCTGCCCCGGCCGCACCAGCAGATCTTTGACGATGCCGTCCATGGGCGCAAAAATATTGTGGGGCTGGTCCGGGATGACCCGTACCGGTGTGGTGACGCTGGAGGTCACCGGAAGCGCCAGAAAGACAAGAAGCGCCAGCACCATGGCCCACCGCACAAACCGGCGACGGGACCGGACGGCGCTCCGCGGCCGCACCAGCCCGTGACCGAGAAAGAGGGCCGCGTGCTGCAGCAGTTCAATGTCGGCTTTCTCCCACTTCTGCCCGTGCCACCGTTCCAGCCAGAGTGCGTACCGGGGCGGAAGACTGTTGTCACTGGTCAGCCAGAGCGGCAGCCACAGAATCCGGGTTCCGCCCATTGCCTGCTGGACTTTCCACAGCCGGGGGGAAGAAGCCTTTTCCGATTCGGGCACGCGCGGAATGACCACAGATTCCGGCCGGTCCCTGTACCGTCGCCGGGCTTCCGTAACGGCATCGGCAAAGGCGCTGTCCTGGGCCACGGCTCCGCCGCCGGTCACCGCCTGGATGACCGGTTTACCCTTCAGCTGCACCAGTATCGCACGGTCCACACGGGCCAGTTCGGAAATCCGGTTGACGGTGAGGGCGGCGGCTTCCCGTGAGAGTGTCGTTGAAAAGATGGCGGAACAGAGCCGGATAAAGCGGGCCAGTACGACATCCCGTGGCGGGCCCTGGGCCTTGTCCTGCTGCCGCGGTCCCACTGTGATCCGCTTCATCCCGTCCCTGACCGGACCCGGCCGTTCCGTCTGCACTCCGCCGCCGGGGGTAAAGGTCTTCTGAACAGACGGCCTCATGGTCGGCGGTTTACGCGTCAAGGCGGACCTCTCCTTTCATGCCCGGCAGAAGTTTCTGTTCACCTTTCTCGATGCTCCAGATGACCTGTGCCGTATTGCTCCGCTCGTCCACCTCCGGGGCCACGGCAAAGACCGTACCGGTCACTTCCGCATCCAGATCATTGATATAGAAGGTATGCTTCTGCCCCTTTTCGAGCTGCGCGGCCATATGCGCCGGTATATTGGCAACGGCACGGATATGATTCAGATTGACCACTTCCACCACCGGCTGTCCGGCCGTCACCCACTCATGGGCTTCGGCCTGACGGCGCACGACAACCGACTGAAAAGGTGCGCGGATGCTTGACTTGATAATCTGCCGCTTGACAATATCCAGGTCAGTACGGGAGACATCGCGTTCCATCATCGCCCGCGCCAGGTCCTCATTGGTGGCCAGTCCCTGCTTTCTCAGATTGGAAAGATCCCGGACCTGGGTATCCAGATGCTGAATGGTGACCTCATTGCGTTTCTTCAGAAGGGCCAGTTCGCCGGTATCGACACTTGCGACCACCGCCCCTTTCTGTACGGAATCGCCCACATCATATTTAATACTGGTGAGAACACCGGCCCGTTCCGCCGAAAGAACCGCCTTCTGTTCCGCATCGAAAATGGCCGGATAGACCATCTGCTGCGGCATCTCCGGGGTTTTGACGGCAGTGGTAAAGGTATCCTGCGCTCTTGCAGACAGTGTCATAATCAGCATCACATAAAACAGACCGAAACCGACCCGTGTGGCCATCTTTTTTGCAAACTTCCCCTTTTGCATGAATTCCCTCATCTCTATGAATGGCGGAAAGAGTTCTCTTCCCGCCGCTTTTTGAATGGATTGTTGTCTTGTCTGTACAGCAGTATCTGAAATGCTACAGCAGCCCTCTTTCGAGCAGTTTTTTCCACAGTACCCCCGCCGCCTGCTGCAGGATCGGTTCACCTTCACTCCGGATCCAGACCCAGGAGGGCATCCCGTGGGCGATCCAGCCGGGAACCCGATCCAGTGCAAAGGTAAAGGCAAAGTAGGCATCCCGCGGTCGCCGTCCATATGCATCCTGAACGGTGACAATGGGTCCGTCGGCAATATCGAAGAGACTGTCACCGGGAAACCGGTGCACCGGAAAAAGGCTCCTTTCCACCAGCCGTGCCTGTATGGCCGGGATTTCGGGATCCAGAAACCGAACCCGGGCTTCGGGATGGGCAAGGGTTTTGAGGCGTGCAACCAGCTTCTCATGAACAAAGGCCTTCAGTTCATGTTCGTCCGGATCAGCAACCGTAAAGAGGTAAGTCCCCTTCGCCACAAACGCCCCTTCGTACAGGTCCGGGTTCACATCCACAACCCGGCCCGTTACCGGAGACCGGATCTCCAGTTGTGCCACGGCTTCCGCATACTTTTCCAGAATGGCCATCAGCCGGTCGGTTTCCGCATAAAGCCATTTCCGATACGCCTCCTGTTCTCCGCTGCCGCCCAGGTTGGCGATGGTCGCCTCAATCCCTGCCAGATCATAACGGACCTGCTGCATTTCATGAACCAGTGCCTCGCTTTCGAGACGCGCCAGAAGCCCTTCCAACTCGACCGGCCGTCCTTCTTCCGGCAAGGGCAGACTCAGTCGGCCAGCGGTCGGCGCCTCGATGCGGGTGGCATCCTTGTACAGGACCATGCTCGGGACCTGGGCCATGCGGGGCAGCGGCAGCACCAGAACGGCAGCAATCCCCAGAAAAAGAGAACCGGTCATGACCAGACGGAGCTTTGATCCGAGGAGGCGGCGGTTTTTAATGACAGCACTCATTTCACTCCAGAACGGGCGAACAAGGAAAAGCCATATCTCCACAGCAAAGACCAGCAGACCCAGTGCCGGAAAGAAAAGATAATAGACCGCCAGCGCAATGGTAATTCCGATAAAAAGCCGGTAGAGGGCTGCGAAAAAACCGTAGACGATCAGTGCCCGCCGGTGGGGATGAATCTCCGGTGGCGCCCCCTGCCAGTCCAGAAACAGCCGCCGGAGCGCATGCCGCAGCATTCCGAATGCTCTGGGACGCAGATTGTCGATGCCCCAGTAGTCCATCAGAAGATAGTAACCGTCGTAGCGCATGAACGGGTTCAGGTTGATCAGAATGGTGGAGATCAGAGAGGTTCCGGACAGAAAGAACATCAGACTCCGCAACATGCCGTCCGGCAGAGAAGTCCACAGCAGCAGGGCAATTCCGCCGACCGTCAGTTCAAAGAGAACACCGGCGGCGCTGATCCACATCCGGTGTCGCCGGTCCGGCAGTTTCCATGCGTCGGTGGTATCCGTATACAGCAGAGGCCAGATGACGATGAAAAAAAGCCCCATGCTCCGGACGTGGAGCCCCTGACTTTTGGCCGAATAGGCATGGGCAAATTCATGGCCGCTTTTGAGCAGAATCAGACAGACCAGAAATACCAGCGCCCCCTGCGGTGTGAACAGATAGTTGACGGTATTCAGGTAATCTTCCAGCACCGGCAGGGTAAGCGCCAGTCCTGCCAGACCGCACATCAGATAGAACCACCGGAGCGGCGCCGCCCAGAGCAGGGACACCCACGGCAGTGTCCGGGTAAGAAAGGCATCGGGCCGCAGAAGGGGAATCCGGAAAAAAATATTTCCCTGGAGAAGCTGCTGCAGAAAAGAAGGATTTGCAGTCCCCCCTGACGCTGACTCCTGGCGGACCACCTCGTCATCGGGCAGGAGTGCCAGACGCTCACGCTGCAGCATGGCAATAAAGTTGAGGATCTCCTCCACGGAAGGGCGCAGTGTCGTTGTCCGGTAGAGGTTCCGGACCGCTGCGTCTACTGATGACTCCGTCGTGAGCCGGTAGAGGAGTTCACCTTCGGCATACCCCAGGCGGAAATTGCTGCCGCGAACGGGATCTTCCAGAACCCAGGACCGCTGCCCGTCAAAATCGACCGGACCTGGATACAGCACCAGGTCCGGTCGAAGGCCAAGCCAGGGGATTTGCAGCAGTTCCTGGAGAGATTGGCGGGATTGCTGTTTTTCGGTCACTATCGTCCGGTCTTATCCAGCTTTTCACGACCCGCAAAGAAGGTCTGCTTCACCTCGCGGGGTTCCAGTTCATTGAATCCTTCAGCCCCGGTTCCTTCCTGGAACACGCGACGGGGTTCTTCCGCCAGACCGCCCAGTTCCACATCCGGATCCAGTTCGCCGGGACCGACGTTAAAACCGGGATCACCTTCCTGCCGGAGGAAGAGATGGGAATAGAGGTCATACTCTTCATCCAGGTAGAGATACGGCGGAATCCAGCCAAGGTCAGTAAAATCGCCCCATGAAATCGAGCCGAATTTGGATTCCGGGTTGTCGGTATTGGCAAACCGGCAGCCGAGATGCGACCGCAGGGCCTCTTCGATGGAGCAGAACGGCGGCGGTTCCAGTTCACCGGCCAGAGACGGTCCCATGACCCGAAGTGCAGCCCGCCCCTCTACCACGCCGACCGGACCGGGAAGCCGGATGGTCTCCAGATTGATCCCGTCCAGATCTTCGGCATCAGGCCGGGTAATGGGCGGCAGAGACGGTCCTTCCGGAGGCTCCGGACCTTCGGGAACAAAATCGGTGTCGGAACGGATCACCGAAATGGTAATGGTATCCACATCCGTCTGCGGAAACGCCACCAGTCCGCTGACCGGATTGCCATTGTCGTCGATAATGGTGGTAATGTTTCCATCCGGCCCGATTGCTTCCGCGGAATCACCGACAACCACACAGCGTCCGTTGATGGTCGTCACGTCGGCGGGATCGATACCGGTATGGCCCAGATCACTGGTCGTGATGGTCAGCGGAACCGGTCCGAAGAAATCCTGCACCGGGGTATAGGTCAGCCCCGCAAGGGTGGCATTGACCTGCTCAAGGGTCCCGGTCATGGTGACTGTGGCAGTGCCGTTGCCCTGAAGCGTCACAAGATTATCCGGAACGGTCAGTGTACCGACGCCTGCCTGCAGGGTTACCGAAACCAGATCGTTCGGCCCCACATCGTTGTCAGCGATGGAAAGCGTATCTTCACCGTCAAAGGCAAGTACAGTATTTTCCGTGGTCCCGACGGTTACCGGGGCAACATCATCGATGGATTCTCCCGGCACACCGATCTGGTTCACCGGTTCATCATTGACCGGAATGACCGAAATCCGTGCCGTTGCCACATCACTGACGGCGCCGCTCTGATCGGTGACGCTGACTTCCACGATACGCCGGGTCGGATCGGGATTTTCAGATTCATTGTCATAGACAACGGATGCCAGAATCCTGCTGTAATCGCTGTCCGTGCCGGTTCCCTGAAAGCGCAGCACAAGTGCTCCGTTTTCGGTCGTCAGCGTGGAGGTGATACTGGTATCCGCATCATTGATCTGATCCAGCAGATTGGCGGTATCCAGCCCCAGCGAATCTCCCTGCTGCGGATTGGTCAGCCGCACTGTCATCGAAGAAAGAGGATCACCCTGCCGGTCCACAATCAGCTGCCCCTGATCCGGGTCCGAAACATCTGCGATGTGGACCGGGGTACAGTCATGACCGGGCGTCGGTTCGATGAAAAACACATTGATATCGGGTGTGTCATCGATGGGCGGTTCAGGGGGACCCAGCGGCGGATCACCGTCGTCACTGTCATCATCCGGGTCAAGGTCCACATCCGGCGGGGTATTGCCTCTGGTGATCGTCAATGTTTCCGTATCGGTCAGGGGACCGGGGACACCGAAATTCCCAAGATCGTTGACCGTCATTCGCAGGGTATCGGTCTCATCCGGATTGTCGGACCCCAGAAAGCTCTGGCTTGCCTGATAGGTGAGACTGGCGAGGGCGGCGTTGACATCACTCAAACGTCCGGAAAAGGTGAAAAGGGAATCGCCGTTTGTTCCGGAGGTAAAATTGAGACCGCTCGTCTGTCCGAGGGTAAGGGTTCCCTTGTCCGCTTCCAGGGTTACCTCCACCCGTCCATTGCCTTCCCGAAGCGCAATATCAATATCGGAAACATTGATGCCGGTAAGGACCAGTCTGCCCTCGTTATCGAACCCTTCATCGATGATGCCGTCACTGTTGGTATCCACCGGGCCTACATCCAGATCCGGCGCATCATTCACGGCCAGCACGGGAAGTGAAAAATCTGTCGCCTCACTGAAGGCATTGCTGTTTGCACCGGTCGTATTGAAAAACTGTCCGGAGGAACCGACGGTTTCATCCCAGGAACGAATTGTAAGGCTCGGCTCATCGGCACCGGGTTGTTCTGTATTGAAATTTTCCGCCGGAATGAAACGGATTCTTGCGTCACTGTCCAGGAGAAGCGCATTGGTGTCACTCAGCCCCTGCAGGGTATCCCAGTTATTGCCGTTGTCTGTGGAATACTGCCATTCACCGACACCGTTGGGAAAATCATCGGTGACGGGTATATCCAGCCCGGTGATGGCAATGGATTCCGGAGCATCGGGATTGTCTGGGTCGGTAATTTCCTGGACGAGTTCACCGACCGTAAATCCATCGACCTGATCAGGGTCCCGTGGCTGAAATGTCGGCGGTACACCATTGTCTTCATAGATGTCCAGGTCTTCACCAAACGTGGGGGGTTCCGGAGGATCGTTGATGGCATCGATCCGAATGATACGAGTGGCCGTTGCAGATTTCTCTCCGCCTTCACCGGGGCCATCCTCCCGGATATCGTCTCCATCTTCGTCTGAGTTGTTGTCCGTTACCGTGAAGGTCACTTCCCGGTCTGTATCATCCGGGCGATCACTGGTATTTTCATAGGCAACGGCTCTGAGGGCCGATTCATACGCCTCCTTGCTGGCAGTACCTTCCAGAACCAGCGTTCCTGTGGCGTCATCCCACTCAGCAGTAATGCCGGAAATAGTGTTTTCCAGGGACAGTATATCCTCCCCCCGCTGATAACCTTCGGTAATCTGGACTGTAGCCCCTGTCATTTCTTCATCATCAACATCCGTCAACTCAATATCCGGATCGATGACCACCGGACCGCTGTCCTCTTCATAGGTCAGCGTTCCCTCATCCGGCTCCAGATCGGGGGCATCATTGATGGCATCGACAAAGACTTCCTTGACGGCGCCGTCACTGGTTTCATCCGTATCATCCGTTACGGTAAAGGTGACTTCACGGGTATTTTCCTCGGGATCATCACCGTCTTCCACGCCTCCGACATGCACAAACGCGACGGAACGAAGGGCATCTTCGTAGTCCTCGACACTTGCTTCTCCGGTCAGGGTCAGTGTTCCGGTATCCTCATCCCAGGAACCGGTGATATCATCGGTGTCTTCAAATACCAGAACGTCCGATCCCCGGTCATTATTCTGATAATTATCGGTGATCTGGACCGTCGCGCCGGTAAGCGTTTCACTGTCAACGTCCTCGACGGTCAGCTCCGGATCTACAGGAACGGGATCGGCATTTTCATTGTATTCGGTTTCACCCGGGGAGGTATTGATTTCCGGCTTGTCCGGAACAGGGTTCACGATAAGGGTTACCGTTGCCGGTTCAGATTCGAGATTGGGCTGTCCATCATCGATAACGATGAAGGTAAAGCTGTCTTCCCCGTTGAAATTCTCATCCGGTTCATAGGTAAATTCTCCGGTATCCGGATCAAAATCTGTAATGGTTCCATGTTCCGGATCATCTTCGATCTGAAATCGGATATCATCGTCTTCCACCGGGTCATCCCCTTCCAGGGTTCCGGTAACCGGCTCATCCTCGTCGGTTTCAAATGTATCGTCAAAGGCTACGGGGGGATCATTGACCGGAAGAATCGTCACCTCCGTCTCAAAGTCTTCTCCGTCTATATCGAAGTTCAGGGTTGCCTGACCGGTATCATTCTGTTCCGGATCAAAATCCACCGTCCACTGATGGTAGGCATCCACCCGAACGCCGTCTATAACGCGGGGATCGTTGGTAATCCAGCCTTCATACTCTACTTTAACATTGGTAAACAGAGATGGTATCGAACCAACCAGATCCACACTGTCGGCATCACGGCTGTCCTCATCCTCCCCCTGTCCGTATATGAAAATACCGTAACTGCCCGGCTGATCCTCAAAGGAGGCGATCTGGGTCGGCACACTGATGCTTGTCAACCGGCCGGTATAGCCATCCAGAACGTCCAGATTCAAAGGAGGGTCCGCCTCATCGGTATCCGCTCCCTCGGAGGCGGTTTCCAGATCCCAGTCTCCGCCATGTCCAGTGAGGTCATCCGAGGCGAAAACCTCCGCACCGGTCGCGGCAGCCAGACCGTTGATCAGAGCAGTTCCGCTGCCGGAATCCCCTGCGACACTGCATCCGTAAACATAGATGCGGCCTTCATCGGTCATGGCCGACCGGAGTGCGCTCCATGCCTCTGCGTTCCCGGCCAGACTTTCCGAGTCGATCTTCTCGTTGCCGAGGGAAAAGTAACCGTCGCCGCCGTGGGACAGCACCGACACCGAAGAAACCGGCTGCCCCTCCTTCCGGGACAGTCGCTCAATCTGCTTTACGATATCCTGTGCGGTATCCTTTTCGGCATCATAGACAATCACATGAGCATCCGGGTCTGCGGCATCGACCAGGGTCTGATGTTCAGGGAGGTCATTGGAAACAAGAACAATTTCGAGCGTGGCCGGATCCGCATCCGGATCGGCCAGAAGTGCGGCCACGTTTGCCACGGATGCAGCATCAGCCTCTTCCGTATCAGGGTCCGGCCCACGATGTTCCTCAGCCGCCTCCTTGTGCGCCCCGTGCTCAGCCGCATGTTCGGCGGCTTCCGCATGTTCGGCGGCTTCACCGGCCCCGGCTCCGTCCAGAACAATACGATTTTCCAGCTTTATCAAGTTCAACATGACATCACCTCCCTGTATCAGTTGCCAGTTCCAGTTATCAGTCTGTCCAGCCTCAGTTATCAGTCCCTGTTGTTTCCCAGTCTTCCATATTTCCGTTGGAACACCATAAAAGAAGTCAGTTCATGCCGGAAGCCGGACAGAACCGGCTATGATCCGGACTCTCTCCCGCTTCCGACTCTAATTCTGATAACCGTCCACTGTCACTGAAATATTACCAGTGTGCGCTGTGGGGCGCAATCAGCCAGGATTCCATCCCCTTGGTTTCCAGTTCTCTGGCAAGGCTCTGGGCTTCGGCTTCCGTCAACCCCATGACGCGGACCCGGTTGAAGAGTCTGCCGTTGAGACGCTTCGTCGTAATAACGGCATCCCGGCTGTCCATAAGGCGGGACAGCATTCCCTGGATCTCGTCCATCCGTTTCGTGGGGCCCTCGGGCGCAACAAACGCACCCATCTGGACCTTCCAGAGGAAACGGTCGGAAGCAGGACCGGCATAACCGGGAGGCATGCTGGCATCGGCGACATCATCGCGCATCATTACCGCAGGGCTGTTGTTATCCCAGGTGCTGACCGTGCTGACGGCCGGACTTGCCGCCGGTGTCGGCGATGACATGGGAAGATCGGTCGTGGCGCTGGCCAGCATGGGGCCGCCCTGCTGCGCATTGCCGGCGACCTCCACAAACGATTCGGGCCCGACGCCGCAGATCGGACAAATCTCCGGCGGTTCCGGGCCGGTATGAATATACCCGCACTCCTCACACCGCCACTTTCTCATGGAGGCACTGGCGGTATAGGTAAGACCGCTTTCCATATCTGTTGTTCCGGCGGCGGACGCCATAAATCCCTGACCACACTCCAGCGGATCGAGTCCGATACTGACGCAGAGCCGCTTGTGTGCAACCAGCAGATCGACAACCGCCTCATCCCGTCGCAGTTTGGATGCCATCTCTTCAAGCTGCCGCTGGGTGACGGCCAGTTCGGGCAGACGTCCGGCCCGGTTTTTCTGTTCGGCCATGCCGTACAGATCCGCGGCAAGCGCATAGGTCTCATCCAGCAGCCGGAAGCGGTCCACCTTGATGGCATAATCGAGCAGGGCGATATGGACCTGGGTAATCACGCCGACAGTAGACATCATCCGCTGGGCCTCGGCCATTGCAATCGCTTTCTTCTGGCCCTTGTAGGCGACATAGCGGGCAGGCAGATCCAGAAGTTCCCATCCGAGACCGGCCCCCACCGTGTGCCAGTTCTGGGACAGAAGCAGCCGGTTGCTTTCGTAGTGAACACCGGCAAACAGGCTCAGGCCGGGGAACATGGAAAGAATCTTGTTCTTGGCCTCTTCCTTCTGAATCAGTACCTGCATGTCGCTGACATACAGTTCCGGGCGGTGCAGGAGGGCATATTCTTCCAGCCGGTCAATATTGAGTTCCTTGGTATGGGGCAGCGCGGCAATAATCGGTTTGATGGGGGGACGGGCAAGGGTAAACTGAACATTCTGGTTGAGCCCCATCAGCTGGGCCAGCTGAAGCCGTTCCCGGGACAGGTTGGACTGCAGCTGACGAATGGTCATCTCCAGTTCCTTGAGCCGGAGTTCCGCATCGGCGGAAGCCATCCGGTCGAGGCTCCCTCTCTGAACCGACTGATCCATGTTCTGCTTGACCCGTTTCAGGCTGGCCTCCACGACATGGACATAGTCAAGGGCATCTTCCACCGCCGCAGCATTCCAGTACGCACGGGTAATATCGAGCGCCAGCTGCTGGGACTGCCGGATCCGCTGCTGCCTCAATACCTCTTCCTGCATTTCCGAGGCAGAGGAACGGACGTAGGCCATCATCGTGTCGAGGATGTTCCATGTCAGCACCAGATTGGCACGGGAATTTTCCTTCAGCTCCGATACGGTAAAGTCTTCCTGATCCTCGTCAATGAGCCAGTTGTAGACATCACTCTTCCGGAGAACATCCCGCCGCTGCCACGATGCATCCGCCTTCAGGCTCGGCAGCATCTGGAGTTTGGCGACCAGGCTTTCCTTGTCCTGAATTTCCTCGTTCAGCCGGGCAATCCGCATTTCCAGGTTGTTGGCCAGCGCATACTGGATACAGTCCTCCAGTGTCATCGGCCGTTCACCGAAATTGCCGTACTCCATTGATGGTTTGATGGCGTCTACATCCTGGCGCGCATTCTGTTCCCGCTGTGCTTCCATTTCCTGCTGTGTCGGCATGCGGGTACAACCGGCGGCAACCATCAGAACGACACAAAGGAGCAGGAAAACGCTTCTCCTTACGCTCCGCCCAACAATCCTTTTCCGTCTGATTTCTTTCTCACCCATAACAATCTCCGTTCTATGCTGGCAAATTGGTTAGCGATTTTCTTTTATTCTTTCTTGAAAATCGACTAAAAACGTTTTTCCGCCCCTTGTGTGCCGAAGTCAGGGGACTGCCGCATGTTCCATTCTTATCTCACTTTACCTATTCAAAAGCCCATCCCTTGTCAAGACATTTGAAGGGTCCGGCACGGCTCAGATAAGGATATATCCGCTGATTCGGGCAAAGGAGCAGAGGGAATTCCTTCATATCCCCATTGATTCTGCACCTTTTTCTCCGTATCAATATACTTCCCATGCGCCGGACAGATAATACCGGTAAAGCACCGGATTGAGTTCAGAGTTGATCTGAATGCTCTCGATTTCTTCTCCGTCCAGTATTCCCTTGCCGAAATGGACCATGGAAATCATGGCATCGGTATTGAGAAACCGGGTCTGCACATCGGAAAAATCGATCCGTACGGCCTTTTCCTTCAGTATGTCTTCGTCCGGCTCTCCTTTTCTTACGCCCAGAATCCATCCCCACTCCCCCATTGTCGGAATATGGTTATGGTAGGGGAGGATCGAAAAACCGGCCTCCCGGATGGTCCTGATCAGGCACAGAAACGCCTTTCTGGAAAAATAGGGACTTGTCGCCTGGGTGACCATGACCCCGCCCCGGATCAGATGACTGCGGAGCATCCGGTAAAAACCCAGCGAATAGACATGCATCAGGTCCACCGAATCCGGGTCCGGCAGATCGACAATAATGACGCCATAGAGATGATCATCCGTCTGAACGAAACTGGCGGCGTCCATGTTGACGATCTTTACCTTCGGACTCCGCATGGCCCCCTGGTTCACCGTCAGAAGAACCGGATGATTCCGCGCCAGATCCGTCATGGCAGGGTCCATATCCACCAGTGTCACCGTCGATACGGCCTCATATTTCAGGACTTCCCGGAGTGCCAGCCCGTCACCTCCGCCGATGATCAGCACGTTTTCGATGTCATGGGCCATTTTCATGGCCGGATGGACCAGCGGTTCGTGATATTTTTCCTCGTCAAATGTCGAAAACTGTTCCTGACCGTTGATATAGAGCCAGATATAGTCACGCCACCGGGTCATCACAATCTTCTGGTACGGCGTCTGCTGCGCATAAATGATTTTATCATGATATTTGCGCTGCTCTCCGTAAAGAATTACCGGTCTGGCCAGAATCGAAAGTGCAACCAGAAAGACCGCCACACCGCTGCAAAGGACCACCAGCAGCCGCTTCCGTTCCAGGAGGGCGTAAAACCGCCACAGAATCAGGGAAGCCACCAGAAAATTGATTCCCCCCAGCAGGATCGGCGTATAGGTCAGCCCCAGATGGGGCAGCGCCCAGAAAGCGAAGAAAAGCCCCCCCAGCAGTGCGCCGTAGTAGTCTTTTTCCATTACCCCGGAGATATTGACCCGCAACTCCTCATAGGCTTCATTGATCCGCGTCACCAGGGGAATTTCAAAACCGATCAGCATTCCGATGAGCATGGCCTGCAGATAGATGACCAGATCGGCATAGTCTGTGTAGGCGGCAAGGGCGTAAGCCAGAAGTGCCGATATGGCGCACAGTACCGACAGGGAAAACTCGGTCAGGATAAAGATATCCAGGAGCTGATTGCGAAAGAACCTGCTGGCCCGGCTTCCCAGTCCCATGGCAAAGAGCATCAGGGACATAACAATGGTCCACTGGAAGATGGCGTTCCCGATCAGGTAGGTCGCCAGGGTTGAAAGGACAAATTCCGCGACGATGCCGGCGCAGCCGGTGGCAAACAGGGCGATTTTGAGGGTAAACCCGATACCGGGCCGGCGGTCAGACACTCCAGCAGATCACAAAGGCCGCCGCAATATAGGAAGAGGCTTCAATAAACGCAGCACCGACATTGGCTTTTTCCTGATTGGCGATTTCATCGGTCAGCTTGACAGTAGGCAGCAGCACCCGGTCGGTCAGAAACCGCACGATCGGGAGCATGACAAGTCCGGCCAGTGCAATCAGGGCAAAGCCGGGCAGATCCGTTGCCCATGACTCGAAATCCCGTGCCGCCGCCAGACCGACTACCAGCCCGATGGCGATCAGCGCACCGGCAAAGCTGACCCCCGCCGCGATATTATCCTTCTCGATCTGCTCATGAATGTCATAAGGGGTGATCCGGTTATAGGTCCATGCCGCCGCAATCAGCAGCAACTGACCGATGGCCCAGAAGGCGATGGCGGTCCAGATATTGCCGCCCTGGCCGGTCACCGCACCGAAGACAATGATACCGGAAGCGACACTGACACCGCCGGATACCGCACCGGTTCCGGTGTTCTGATCCCGTATCAGTTCATTGCTGATGTGAAATCTGTAAAGGATAATCCGGTCGCAGATAAACCAGGAAAGATTCAGGAGCAAAACGGCCAGGAGGCCATAGATGGAAAGATCGAGCAGATCGCTTACAAGGCCGAGGCTGGGACCGGCAAGAGCGCCGCCGATGGCCAGCACCAGACCGAAATAATAGCCGGCGACCGCCAGGGCAAGTGCTGGATTATCCCGCTCCACCAGTTCATGGGTCAGGTCGTATTCGCGGTGCAGGAGATCGTTAATCAGTTTTCCGAGAAAAAATATGATATAGAAAACGGCTATATAGATAATCGCTGTCAGCAGATTATCAAGAAGTTCCATCAGCATTGTGGTTATTTCCCCCGTCCGCCGGCCCGGCTCCGAAGGGAATTCCGGGATCGGCCGATTCGCTTGCCGACTTTATCGAGAAATGAAGTTTTCTGCCGCTGCTCACTGGCCATCCGGCGAGCGTGAAAGTCGGGTTTTGCAGCCTTGACAACCGAACCCCGTGTGCCGAACTGCTGATCTCTTCCGAAGTAGGGAACACCTCTTGAACGGGAATAGCGGTAGGCATCATAATCATCACGGTAAATAGGCCGATACCATCCGCCGAACAGGTTCTGCAGCATGGCGTATTTGCCGTAGAACTCCCAGAAACTCCGCCCCCGGTCATCCCTCCGCCAGCGGCCGTAGCGGGTATCGCCCACATACTGGTACCCCGGCGGAGCAGGATCTTTCAGAGACTCCCCCTCCTCCCTGCCCGCGATGACCATACCCATGAAGGGTTCGTACAGGCGATACTGCTCCTTCGGTACTTTCAGCCATTCGGTGCTTCTCGACTTGTCGTCCTGGACAATACGGTATTTATGATAGTACGTTTTGAAGAAGTCGCCCTCTTCCTTCATATTCTCTAACAGAATGGAATAGCTGGGCGCATGACGGAGTGCTTCCTGGAGGTTTTCAAGGGGCGGATCATCATCACCGCATCCGGTCAGAATGAGCAGGATGCTCAGCAGAAAGGCAGCAAGATAATGTATGGATAATCTGTTTCGTATTTGCATGTGAAAAATAGAGAAGAATAAGTTGTTGGCGCGTCTCTGACTGTTCATTCCATAGCAAATTCAATTCTTCGGGTCAATGGGAAAGCAGCAGGAGAGATCAGGCATGTCCTGCGGTATCCGTAAGCAGAGAGGGATCAATCCCGAGTATTTTCACAGCTTCCGTCCAACGCTCCTCCAGGGGCAGATCAAAGATGATTTCCTCGGAAACCGCGCAGCTCAACCAGACATTTCCCTTCATTTCCTCTTCCACCTGGCTGGGGGCCCAGCCGGAACAGCCGAGAAAAAGCATAAAGGATTCCGGCCCCGTCCCCGCTGCGATCGCTTCAAGTATATCTCTGGTGTTGCTCATGGCAAGAAACGGGGTGATGGTCAGGGTCGCTTCCCAGTCAAAGGGAGGGCCGTGGAGAATAAAAATCTCATTGGCATGAACCGGCCCCCCGTAATGAACGGGGACGGATGCCCGCTCGGGGGTGTAGGTGATCTGAAGCTCATCGAATATTTCCTTTGCGGAAAGCGACGGATATATCCGGTTTACCACTACACCAACGGTCCCTTCGGCTGTATGCTCGCAGACACTGACAACTGTGTCTGCAAAGTTCGGGTCCGCCAGTCCCGGCATGGCAATCAGGAACTGCCCTTTCAGGGAGAGCAAATCATTCACTGCCTACCTCACTTCGGTTACGGTTCATGGTTGACGATTTCCTCCTGTAGGTTACCTACCTTTTATCCCCGCTTTTTGTCAAGGACTCTCCCCTCCGCCTATTTTGGGGCTTGACATGAGACAGATCGATCAGTATATTCCAAAAAAAGAATATATAACCCCGTACACGAAACAAGGCCGCCAACAGAAAAATGGTACATAACTTTGTCAAAGTAATGAAGGCACTTTCTGACCCGAACCGGGTGAAAATGGTCAAACTGCTGCAGCATAAAAGCCTTTGTGTCTGCGAGATTCAGGGGGCTCTGGGGATTTCCCAGCCCACGGTGTCAAAGCATCTGAAGGTTCTTGAAGAAGCCGGTCTTGTCAGTTCAAGCAAGGACGGCCTCTGGGTCAATTATTTCCTGTCAGGCGGCGACAAAAGCCCATATGCCGCCAGTATTCTCGGCAATCTGAAGCACTGGCTTGAAGAGGATCCGGATGTAGCCGAACTGATCGACCGCCTGCCCACCCTGAACCGGGAGGTTCTGTGCAGGCGCTGAACGATATAATTTTTATTCTATCCATATAACCAGATTGGAATACATGAATTCAGAAATGAATCTCATGAATCTGAAATGAGAATGAGAGGGAGGTATGGAAAACCTGGAACAAACAACCTGTTCCTGCACGACTGAAGTTGAAAAAGCTGCCGTCAAAAACGGATTCAGACATTCCCTGTTCTTCTATCTGATCGCTGGCGTCATCGCTCTTTCTGCCTGGTTGCTGGTTTACACCCACCTGCTGGATTTTGCCAGACTGCTGACCTATTCCGTACTGGGCATCAGGAAAGGAACACATCTGGGCAGTGCAGTGGAGTTCTTTTTCTACGACACCCCCAAAGTGATGATGCTCCTGGTGCTGGTGGTCTTCGGTGTCGGCATGATCCGGAGTTTTTTTACACCGGAACGGACCCGGCGCATCCTGTCGGGAAAGCGGCAGATTGTGGGCAATGTGATGGCAGCCCTGCTGGGGATTGTCACGCCGTTCTGTTCCTGTTCGGCTGTCCCCCTGTTTATCGGATTTGTCACCGCGGGTGTCCCGCTGGGCGTTACCTTCTCCTTTCTCATCGCGGCACCCATGGTCAATGAAATCGCTCTGGGTCTCCTCTACGGCTTACTGGGCTGGAAAGTTGCCGGGCTTTACATGATCACCGGTCTGAGCATCGCCATTCTGGCGGGATGGATCATCGGCCGGCTTCGCCTGGAAAACTATATTGAAGACTGGGTCCAAAATATCGACAGCAATCCGGAGGATGCATCCGCGGACCAGAAACTGACCTGGGAGGGCCGGATTATCTATGGATGGGAAGCGGTCAAGGAGATCATTGGCCGGGTCTGGATCTATGTCCTTATCGGGATCGCTGTCGGGGCGGGCATCCACGGGTATGTTCCTGAAAGTTTCATGGCGAAGCTGATGGGCGAAGGTGTCTGGTGGTCGGTACCGCTGGCGGTGATTCTGGGGGTTCCCATGTACTCCAATGCCGCCGGTATCATTCCGGTGGTCGAGGCCCTGCTCGGCAAGGGTGCGGCCCTGGGGAGTGTCCTGGCCTTCATGATGTCGGTGATCGCGCTTTCTCTGCCCGAGATGGTGATTCTGCGGAAGGTTCTGAAAATACAGCTTATTGCTGTCTTTATCGGCGTAGTAACCAGTGGCATTCTGATCGTCGGGTATCTTTTTAACATGGTGCTGTGAATCAGACTTTTTTATCACAAGGAGCAGTTTTTTTATGCGCATGAAGTGGATTACAATTGTACTGGCAGGTCTGTTGCTTTTTCCTTTTCCCCCTTTTTATTCCGAAGCGGCCGATCCACCCGAGACTCTTTCCGATACGCTAATGGTCTATTATTTCCACGGCAAACAGCGGTGTCGTACCTGTCGGCTTCTGGAGTCATACGCAAAGGAGACGCTGGATCACATTTTTCCAGCAGAGATGGCAGCAGGTAAAATCACCTGGCTTCCTCTGAATATTTCAGTGCCGGAGAATCGCCATTTTGCCGAAGAGTATAACCTGGTAAGTCAGTCTCTGGTGCTGGTCAGGGTCAAAGACGGCAAGAGAACCGACTGGAAGAATCTGGACAAGATATGGCTGAAAGTGAGGGATCAGGAAGCATATGCCGCATATGTCACTGACAGTATCCGGCAATTCATGAGGGAAAACTGATGGTCGACTGGTTTATGGTCGCTGGAAGTGCACTCTGGCTGGGCATTCTCACCTCTTTCAGTCCCTGCCCTCTGGCAACCAACATCGCAGCCATAACCTATATCGGCAAACGGGTGGATCGTTCAGGAGCCGCAATCTGGACCGGCGTCTGCTATGCCGGCGGCAGAACCATAGCCTACGTTTTTGTCGGACTGACGATCATCTTCAGCCTGTTTTCAGTGCCCACACTTTCCATGTGGCTTCAGGACCATATGATCCGTATCATCGGGCCGTTATTAATTTTATCCGGTTTTATCGTGATCGGTGTCCTCAGCGGCGGGACCGGCTTTTCTCTGCCTGGCGCCACCCTGCATCAGTGGATTCAGCATCAGGCAGATACCAGGGGTCTGCTGGGAGCGGTCATTCTCGGCTTTTTCTTCGCGCTGTCCTTCTGTCCCGTATCAGCCGCTCTGTTTTTCGGCAGTCTGATCCCTATTGCCCTGCAACAGCGCTCCGGCTTTCTACTACCGGTTCTCTACGGCATCGGAACCGCCCTGCCGGTATTGGCCGCCGGAGTTCTGATGGCGGCAGGTGGCGGTATGCTTGGCCGGACATTGAATCGTGTGACTGAATTTGAAAAATGGTTCAGGTGGGTGACGGGACTGGTTTTCATCGGCGTCGGCCTCTATTTTACGATCGTTTATACGCTGGAAATCATGTTCTGATCACAGGATAATCATTTATATCAAGGAGGATCATTATGGAAATCAAAGTACTGGGACCGGGATGTGCCAAATGTGAAAAGACGGAGAAAATCGTCAGGGAAGCGCTGGCGGAAACCGGCATCGAAGCCAATGTGCAGAAAGTGACGGATATGATGGAAATCGCCGGTTATGGTGTAATGGGAACCCCGGCTGTGATCGTGGACGGTGATAAAAAGATAGTGGGAAAAGTTCCCGGGAAGAAGGAAGTGCTGAAGTGGCTTGGACAGTAGACGACGGCACCGGAGGAGGAACATCATGAGCAGAAAAGTCCTGTTTATCTGCGTTCACAACAGCGGACGCAGTCAGATTGCAGAAGCGTATCTGAATCTGTTGGGTGGCAGTACCGTTTCAGTGGAAAGTGCGGGGCTGGAACCGGCGGACGCCGTGAATCCCCTTGTTGTAGAGGTGATGAAGGAGGAAGGTATCGATCTGTCCCGCAAAAAGCCCCAGAGCGTCATCGAACTGTTCAAGGCCGGCAAGCTGTACGATTATGTTGTCACTGTGTGTGATGATACATCCGAGAAAATGTGCCCCTTATTCCCCGGTGTGGTCAAAAGGCTTCACTGGCCGTTTCCCGATCCGGCGGGTGTGGCGGGTTCAACAGAAGAAAAGCTGGCAAAGGTCCGGGAGATCCGGGACATGATCAAGGGAAAGCTGGTGACA
>JBEPXL010000001.1:27186-34007 GCA_041641935.1 Desulfobacteraceae bacterium
TTAGACAGGGAGTGTAACAATGACTGAAGCAACGGTAAAACGCCTTTCTTTTCTGGATCGGTTTCTGACCCTCTGGATATTTCTGGCCATGTTCATCGGCGTGGGCACAGGTTATTTCTATCCGGATGTTCGGAATATGATCAACTATTTTCAGGTCGGCGCGACCAATATTCCCATCGCCATCGGCCTGATTCTGATGATGTACCCGCCGCTGGCGAAAGTAAAATACGAACAGCTGGGACAGGTGTTCCGGAATTACAAAGTGCTGGGGCTTTCCCTGGTGCAGAACTGGGTGATCGGCCCGGTTCTGATGTTTCTGCTGGCCGTCACCTTCCTCTCCGGCTATCATGAATATATGGTGGGCCTGATTCTGATCGGGCTGGCCCGGTGTATTGCCATGGTCATCGTCTGGAACGATCTGGCAAAAGGCGACCGGGAATACTGCGCGGGGCTGGTGGCGTTCAACTCCGTCTTCCAGGTACTTTTTTTCTCCCTGTATGCCTACATCTTCATTACCGTGGTACCGGCCTGGTTCGGCCTGGACGGGATGGCGGTCGATATCTCCATCGGCCAGATTGCCGAAAGTGTCTTTATCTATCTCGGGATTCCGTTTATTGCCGGCATGTTGACACGATTTATCGGCCTGCGCCAAAAAGGAGAGGAATGGTACGAAAAGGAGTTTATTCCGCGGATCAGTCCGGTTACACTGATTGCCCTTCTGTTCACCATCGTCGTCATGTTTTCCCTCAAAGGGGAATACATCGTTCAACTGCCCCTGGATGTCGTCCGGATCGCCATTCCCCTCTGCATCTATTTCGTCGTCATGTTCTTTGTCTCGTTCTATCTTTCCATGAAAGTCGGCGCAAACTATGAGCAGTCCACCACCCTGAGTTTTACGGCGGCCTCCAATAATTTTGAACTGGCCATAGCCGTAGCCGTAGCGGTGTTCGGGCTCGATTCAGGTCAGGCGTTTGCAGCGGTTATCGGACCACTGGTGGAAGTGCCGGTGCTGATCGCGCTGGTCAATGCGGCCTTCTGGTTCAAGCGCAAATATTTTCCCTATTCTGTTGAAACGCCGACCGGGGTCTGCCATGTCACCTGCCGGACCTGATCCACAGACGTAAACATTCAGTTCTGTCAGATTCGTCTGCAGAGCCAGTGCAGGAAATCCGGCACTGGTTCTGCAGCATCCCCTCCCCTGCCACGATATTTCCTGAACGTCTGCTCTTCATCATTTTCCATGAAAAAACCAGTGATTACCGGTTGTATTCCGAAAGAGAAGTACTATATTATTGAAGTATTGTTGAGACTTCCAGCAGATCGCTGTTCGGAAAGCTGGGTGCAAATACCATTCATCAACCGGAGTGAAACCTGATATGCCTGCAGATAAAGCCTCTCTGATGATATTCGGACGCAAAATTGCCTGGCAAAGTGCGCTCTTTCTGCTGATTTCCCTTGCGGTCGCCCTTCTGGTCAACCAGATCCGGGCCGATGGCCTGGAACTGCCGGGCAACTGGTCACCGGAATTCCGTGTTACAACACCGTCCGGTGAAGACATTACCATTTCTCTGGAGGAAGCCCGCTCACTGGGGGAATCCGGAGAGGCAGTCTTTCTGGACGCCCGTCCTCACAGCGCATACCTGGAAGGCCACATTCCCGGAGCAAAAAGTTTTCCCTGGCTGGAATTCGATCAGTATTTCGAACGGGTTATGACGGAACTGCCGGACGATGTAACGCTGATCACCTACTGCGACGGAGAAACCTGCAGCCTGAGCAAAGACCTGGCCCTGATGCTGATCGATATGGGATTTCCGGATGTCCGGGTACTCGTCAACGGCTGGGGGATATGGCGACAGCATCAACTGCCTGTGGAAACGGGCGCATAACCGAATGAGTTCAACCAGGAAGGACCGTCAGATGTATCCGCCTCTTGTTATCGGACTTCGTATATTTCTGGGGATTATTTTTCTCTATGCCAGCTGGGACAAGATTTTAAATCCCGGTCCCTTTGCCGAAGTGGTCTACAATTATCAGGTTCTTCCGGATGCCCTGATCAACCTGACGGCGATCGTGCTGCCGTGGCTGGAACTGTTTCTCGGCCTCTGTCTGATCTTCGGTCTCTGGCTTCCCGGGGCGGTGTTTCTGAGCAACGCCCTTCTGATCGTATTTTTCTCGACCCTGCTGTTCAACCTGGCAAGAGGGTTGAATGTACAGTGCGGCTGTTTCAGCACCAGTCCGACAACCATAGAAGGCAGTGCGATAAAATGGTACATCCTCCGTGATTTTCTGTTCCTCGCCGCCGCGCTGATCCTGTTCTATCAGACGTACCTCCGGTATAGAAAAAAACCTCTGTCAACCTGACGATTACAGGTATACCCAATGAAAAGAACAACGACACAGCGTTTTTTACTGACAGTGATCGGCCTTTGCCTGCTCATCACCTTTCCCGCCCGGGCACAGGATAAAAAAACGGAATACCGGGATGCACGGGAAAAGATGGTCCGGCAGCAGTTGAAGGCCCGCGGGATTGAGGAGCCGGATGTGCTTTCCGCGATGCGGCAGGTTCCCCGGCACGCCTTTGTGCCGGATTCCCTGAAGGATCGCGCCTATACGGACAATCCTCTTCCGATCGGTCAGGGGCAGACCATTTCCCAGCCTTATATCGTCGCCCTGATGACGGCCAGTCTGGAACCGGACGGAAGTGACCGGGTACTGGAGGTGGGAACCGGCTCGGGATATCAGGCGGCGGTTCTGGCGGAAATCGTGCAGGAAGTCTACAGCATCGAAATCAAGGAAAAACTGCAGGAAACCGCCACAAAAACCCTCAGTGCGCTCGGCTATACCGATGTTCATACCCGCCACGGCGACGGTTATTTCGGCTGGCCCGAAGCCGCGCCGTTTGATGCCATCATGATCACCGCCGCCGTGGATCATATTCCGCCGCCGCTGCTGGAACAGCTGAAGGATGGCGGCAAACTGATTCTTCCGCTCGGCAATCCGTTCAGTTATCAGAATCTGGTTCTGGTGACCAAACAGGATGAGGATTATACCGTCCGGCAGATTACCGGTGTTCTTTTTGTACCGATGACCGGTCACGCGATGGAAAAAGAGGAGGAATAATCGCGCTGCACTGTTCTCTCCTCACGCCAGGGAGAGGAGAGTGAGCGACAGGTATGATCTTTCCTGTTGTCTTCATACTATCCGCTTCTTCCATCGCCTTTGAAGTCCTCCTGACCCGCATCTTCTCCATCAGCCAGTGGCATCACCTTTCCTTCATGGTGATCAGCATCGCCCTCTTCGGATTCGGCGCCAGCGGCACGTTTCTGAGCCTGCTGGACGCCCGGAAGCCGGGATGGGAAAAGTCGTTCAGTGACCGGCGGATACTGCTGCGGCTGGTCATTTTCTACAGCATCTCTGAAATTCTGGCATTTGTGGTCCTGACCCGGCTCCCGCTGGACTACTTCCGGATTCCGCTGGAACCGGTCCAGACACTGTACCTGCTGGCGGCGTATCTGCTTCTGTCGATTCCCTTCTTTTTTACGGGAATGATCATGTCGACCGGATTTGCGGCGCTGCCGGAAAAGACAGGGCTGGTCTACTGTGCCAGCATGACCGGTTCTGCTGTGGGTGCGGTACTGCCGGCCCTGCTGCTGCCGTTTATCGGGGAAGGCCATCTCATCATTCTGGCGGCCCTTTCTCCGCTGCTGCTGCCTGTGCTGGGCAATCTGAAACAGCCGGGGGGTAAGGGGACAGCCGCCGGTGCGCTGATCACGCTCGTCGTGCTGCTGGGCGGGGTCTATCTGTCTCCGGTGCGGGATACCCTGGTCTGGATTCGCCCGTCCCCGTACAAGGCTCTCAGTCAGGTTCTCCAGTTTCCAGAGAGCGACATCAGCCATACCCATAACAGTATCCGGGGCCGCATTGACCAGGTCCAGAGTCCCTATATCCGGTTTGCCCCCGGTGTAAGCCTGAAGTTCACCGGTACACTTCCCGACCAGTGGGCCGCCTATCGGGACGGGGACCGACCGTTCGTCTTCTATCATCTGAATGGGGATGCAGACCTCGCTTTTCCGCGCTTTTCCATTCCCTACGCCGGATATGTACTCACACCTGCACCGGAACATGTACTGCTGATCCAGCAGGGAGGCGGCGCGGGAATTCCGACCGCCCTTGCGGCCGAATCCCGAAAAATTACCGTCGTGGAATCCAGTCCCCACATCACCCGGCTGGTCCGGGCGCATTACCAGCTTCCGGCTTTTCATTCAGATGCACGTACATTCCTGAAACAAACGGACCAGACATTCTCCGTCATCCAGATTGAAAACTGGGGTACTTCCCTGCCGGGGTCCGCGGCGTTGCACCAGGAGCATCTGTTTACCCTGGATGCCTTCAGCGAATACTTGGCCCATCTGAAAGAGGGCGGCATCCTGATCCTCTCCCGCAAACTCATGCTGCCGCCGTCGGATTCCGTCCGCATGTGGGCCACCGCCTGGGAAAGCCTGCGTTCTTTCGGGATCGCCGAACCCGGTAATCATCTGGCCATGATCCGGAACTGGGATATCTATACGCTGATCGTTTCCCTCACGCCCCTGCACAGAACAGAACCACTGCGGGAATTCGCAGAGCGACTCAATTTTGATCCGGTCTATCTGCCGGATATTCAGCCCGACGAGGTCAATCGCTTCAACATCTTTGATGATCCCTATCATTATCTCCGCATCCAGGAACTGCTTCAGGCCTATCGAACGGAAACTGCGGATGATTTCTTCCGGACTTCGATGCTGGATATCGTACCGCAGACGGACCGGCGTCCCTTTCCGGGCAGACTGATCAGGTGGTCCCATATCGGTGATCTGTATCGCAGCCTGGGAAGCCGGGTCTATACCCTGCTCATGTCCGGCGAAATTGTAGTCGGTGTCGTTTTTCTGGAAGCCCTGGCGGTTGCCGTACTTCTCCTGATGCTTCCCCTGTTCACCCTTGCAAGGGGCCGGGGAAAAACATCCGTCCGCCGTGTTCTCTATTTTCTGGGGATCGGAGCGGGTTTCATGTTCATTGAAATTTATTTCATCAAATACTATACCCTTCTGCTGGGTGACCCGATCATCAGTTTTACGGTGGTACTGGCGGGGATTCTCATCTTTTCCGGGGTCGGCGGCTATCTGTCCCAGATGGTAAAAAAGACAGGACTGCGCATTTCTCTGGCGGCGTTGCTCTGCCTTCTGGTTCTCATATTGATCGGCCTCCCGAACCTGCTGAACACAGCACTGGGATTTTCTGCATCTGCAAGGTATATTACAGCGGTTGCGATTCTCCTGCCGGTGGGAATCCTCATGGGACTCCCCCTGGCACTGGGAATGCGCTATCTGCTGACATCTCCCGTGGAGCGGGCCTATGCCTGGGCAGCCAACGGATGTGCTTCCGTCCTGACGTCCATTGCGTCCGCGCAGATTGCCCTCAGCAGCGGCATACCGTGGATTCTGATCTGCGCCATTGCAGGTTATTTTCTTGCGCTGATCTGCATTCGGGGCTCATCCCTGCAGACATAAGCGGAGGCGGGAAGAGAATCCGGCAGGCGGGAAGGCAGGGACCGGTTCGCAGTCAACGGCTCTCAGGACCGGGAATAGCCCAGCACAACGATCTGTTCTTTCACCACCTGAGGATACCTGCGCAGATAGGCATCGAGCTGCTGTTCATCCCACACATAATGGGTTTTTTCCTTGTCATTGTTCCGCCGGTCCAGAATTTCCCTGATCCTTTTTCTTGTTTTTTCCATTTTTACCTCCTTATTCAATGGCTTATGACGATAGCAGCCTCAGCATCATAAAGGAACAGGAAGTAAAGGGAAATACTGTCTTTCCTGTATTTTCAGATCAACAGAAAAACGCATATCGATGCTTCTGCAGGAGGCCGAACGCTTTTTTTCTACCCGGCTTCTGCACCCCAAATACAGTGTACACTTTATTGTGTTTTCGATCTGTTTCCAGAAGAATGTGAATCTGACGTACAGGAACCAAACAGCAGAAAAGGAGAACACGATGATGAAAAAGATTCTTGTAGCGATTATGATTGGTACGATCAGTATTTTTTCCCTCACCGGATGCTACACTACCGGACAGGCGACCGGCGAAGTGGCTGAAGAAGTGGAAGAAGGTGCGGAGGCATTTGAAGAAGGATACGAAGAAGGGACGGACTGATCCATTTCCCCTTTACCGGCGCTGGGGCCAGGGGCAGAACGTCTTTGTGTTCCAGCGCCGGTGAACCCAGAACCACTGTTCAGGCCGTGTCCGGACCATCTCTTCGATGACCCGGTTGTACTGTTCCGTATTGGCTTCCAGATCCTTTATCTTGTCACCGGTCCGGATCAGGGGGATCTGCGGCAGAAATCTTGCGGTAAATCCATCCACAGTCCGAAAGAGGAAGACAGGAACGACCGGTGCTCCGGTTTTGAGCGCCAGCAGCGCGAGTCCCTTGTTGGTGCAGGCCGGCTGACCGAAAAAGTCGGCAAAGACCCCATCCCGGCAGGCGACGTTCTGATCCATCAGCAGTGCTGCCATGCGGCGGTTGTGAATCGAGCGTAAAATCCGGCGCAGGGTCTTTTTTTTGGGAATCAGTTCCGCACCGAATCTGCTCCGAAACCGGGATACAAACCGGTCCAGCGGTTTGAAATCAAGGGGCCGGTAGACGATGCTGAGGGGATATCCGATCATGTTTCCGATCACCGTCAGCAGTTCCCAGTTTCCGAAATGGGCGGTCAGCGCCAGAACGCCTCTGCCTTCCGCATAGGCCCGGTGCATGTGCTCCGCGCCTTCTATCCGGAAACG
>JBEPXL010000002.1:0-28965 GCA_041641935.1 Desulfobacteraceae bacterium
GATGTCAGCCAGAGCATGAGTCTTTTCAACCGTCTTCCGGATGCAAAGGATGCCGCCATTGATTTTCTGAATACATCCGAACCGGACGACCAGGGCTCTCTTGTTTCCTTCTCCGGCTGTAACGAAGGTGGTATTCTTGTTCCGGTCACCGGTGTATCGACGGACAGTGACAGTGACGGAACTTCGAATCTGGCGGAAGAACTCCAGGCCCTTGAAACCATCGGTCTGACTTCCGTCTATGACGGTATCGGCAACGGAATCGAAAGCATCAGCGATTCCCCGTTTCCCAAGGGGGTTATCGTTTTCACAGACGGAAACACCAATGATGACTGCATCTATACCATCAACGAAGTGATCCAGAAGGCACAGGAAGAGGGAACGCCGGTCTATACCGTCGGACTGGAGCTGGATGAAAACACCGACAGTTTTCAGCGCGAAATGGTACAGCGACTCCGGCAGATCGCCAGTGAAACCGGCGGATTCTATACCGCAGCGCCCACTGCGGCGGACATGGCCGATATTTACCGTGACATTGCCCAGGTCATCCGGAACCAGTACCGGATCTGCTATACATCCCACAATCCCGATCTGGACGGCACAACCCGGACTGTTGCGGTAACCGCTGATGGCCAGACCGGAACCGGAACCTATACCGTAGGAACCGGCCCCGGACCGGATAACCGCCCGCCGGTGATCGATCATACGCCGGTCGCAACCGCAACCGCAGGCACGGCGGTTCCCATCTCTGCCCAGGTGACCGATCCGGACGGCAATCTTGCCCAGGTGACACTCTTCTACCGGGTCCGGAGTATGGAACCGGAAACACCCTCCTACACCGCCCTGAACATGCCGCCGGCGGATGGGAATACCTACCGGGCCGAAATACCGGCGGAAACGGTTACACCGGCCGGCGTGGAATACTATGTTGTCGCTGAAGATGCGCTGATGTCCCAGTCCCAGGCGGGAAGTGCCGCCGATCCCTTTGTGATCGATGTGATGCAGGACAATCAGCCCCCGGTCGCTGACGCCGGAGATGATATCAGTGTCAGTGAAGGCGCAGCGGTGACCCTGGATGCCACCGGCGCCTCGGACCCGAACGCCGGCGACACCCTTACCTATGAATGGATGCAGACCGGCGGCCCGGATGTACCGCTGTCGGATATTGCTTCCCCGCAGCCGATGTTTACCGCGCCGACCGTCGGACCGGAAGGTGCCGCCCTGACCTTTGAACTGACCGTCCGGGACGGGGATGCCTCCGCGACAGACACCGTCACGGTAATGGTCAATGATACCCTGGCCCCGGCAGCAGACTTCACCTGGACGCCGGACGTACCCGCCGCCGGAGAACCGGTGAACTTCATGGATCAGTCCACCGCAGCGGCAGCGCCGATCACGTCCTGGAACTGGGACTTCGGCGGACTGGGAACCAGCACCGAGCAGAACCCGGTCTTTACCTTTCCGGACAGCGGAACCTACACCGTTCAGCTGCAGGTGGCAGACGATGACGGCTCCACAGGGACAACCGTCCAGACCATCACCATCGCCGAGCCGCCCTGTGTCGGAGACGACTGCGGCGGCGGCAGCAGCGGCTGTTTTATCGATTCCACCCGCCCCGGTACAGCGGGCGCCTGGGATCGGCTTCTTCAGATGGTGAAACCGCAATCCCGGCCCCGTGCCGGACTGCCCACAGGGAGGTGATCGATGAAACGAACGACGATCTGTATCGCCATTCTGGTCTCCATTCTCGGGGTCCTCGCCATTCCCGTGACGGCACTGTCTCAGGAACGTGCCGGCGCAGTCACAGTGTCTCCCATGGGCGGCGTTCATGTTTTCGACAGCCGCCAGGATATTGAACAGGATGCCACCGGCGGCGTCGGTATCGGCTACAACATCACCAAACACTGGGGGGCTGAAGTACAGTTCCAGGGCGGCCAGTTCGAACAGGAGTATTTCGACTGTGAAACCTGCGCCTGTACCGAAGAAGAACTGAATGCCTATGTCATGCATCTGGACGCCCTGTACCACTTCCGGCCCGACAAGCGGCTGGTTCCCTACCTTTCGGCCGGTGTGGGCGGTGTCCATCTGGAAGGGGACCATTTTGACGATGACACCTACGGCATTGTCAACTACGGTGCAGGTGTCAAATACTATATCACCGATAATGTCGCCCTCCGGGGGGAAGCCCGTCACATGTACGACTGGGAAGATTCCAACAACAACGTCGCCGCCACAGTGGGGCTGACGTTCCAGTTCGGCGGCAAGAAAGAACCCCTGGAAAAACCCGCACCGCCGCCACAGGAGGAGGAAGCGCCGCCGCCGGCTCCGACACTGGGCGTCGTTGTGGAAGAGCGGCCTCCGGAAACGGAAGTGGGGCCGGTGGATGTCCAGGATTTTGAACCGGCGCCGCTTGCCGATGATGAAAAACTGGCCATTGACCTGAAGCTCCTGTTCGACTTCGACAAGGCCATCATCAAACCGCCATACTACGACAACCTGAACAAAATCGGCGCTTTCATGCGGGATTTTCCGGAAACCCACGGTGTCATCGAGGGACATACGGATGAAGTCGGAACGCCGTCCTACAACCTGAAGCTTTCCTGGCGGCGGGCCGAAAGTGTCCGGCAGTACCTGATCAAGAACTTCGGGATATCACCGGAACGTCTGGAAGCACGGGGGTACGGCGAATCACTTCCGGTTGCGGAAAACGAAACCGACGTCGGACGCCAGAAAAACCGCCGGGTCATCCTGGTGGTGACCAACGGAAACGGCGGCGAAAAGGCCCGCATTTTCCGGGAACGCTACAATCCGTCCTACACACCGGGTTCGACCGGCGCCGCACCTTCGCCCCGTACCGCGCCGAATCCGTCCGGTTCGCCGCAGTCGAAAGCCCCCGCCGGGACTTCTTCGGGACAGACGCTCCGGGATGTCCAGGTGGATACCAGCGGCGATCAGGAGACGGTGATGCTGGTGGCCAGTGGACCGGTGGCGGCATACAATGCCTTTATTCTGGAAAACCCGAACCGGCTGGTGATCGATCTGCCGGGCAAGTGGCGGAAACCAGGCGCATCCCCCATAACGGTGGACAGGGGCAATGTCCGGCAGGTCCGTTTCGGATCATATCCGGACAAACTCCGGGTGGTGCTTGACCTGAAAGAGAAACCGGCGGGTGAGCCCCAGGTCCAGACAGGTCCACAGGGACTCCGGATCAGCATGAAAAAAGCGGGACAGGTGAATCTGAGCCAGCGGTAGCTGACATCTCTGTCCTGTAACACCCCGGGGCTCCCGTCCGGATATGATCCGGGCGGGAGCCCTTTTTCATCCATTGCCCGGACCTTTACGTCCACCGCGTCACAGCAGAATGCCATGAATACCATCCGACAATTCAAACTTCCCGAAACACTGGAACATGATCTGCAGAATACCGGAACCTACCTCATCGAGGCGAGTGCCGGAACGGGAAAGACCTATACCATTGAACGGCTCTTTCTCTGGCTTGTGGTCGAACGGCAAATGGAGGTGAAGCAGATTCTGGTGGTCACCTTTACCGAAGCGGCCACCGAAGAACTGAAGGGCCGCATCCGCGCCCTGCTCCGCAAAGGGATTGACATACTCGACGGGCAGAAGGGGGATTCTTTTTTCGATGCCCTGCTCGGGCGGCATTCCTCCGGGGAAGCCCGCAACCGTCTCCTGGATGCGCTGCGGGATTTTGATGAGGCCGCCATCTTCACGATCCACGGGTTCTGTATGCGCACCCTGCAGGAAAGCGCATTTGAAAGCGGCAGCCTCTTCGACACGGAACTGGTTCCGGATCAGAAACCGATTCTGCAGGAGACGGTAGAGGATTTCTGGCGTACCCATTTCTATGATGCTTCTCCCATGTTTGTGGCGTATCTCATTGCTACGGTCAAGCATCCCCGTCACCTGACCGATATCGTCGGCAACCGGATTTCCCATCCGGATATCCGGGTTCTCCCTCCCACTCCGATGCCGGAAAGAACAGAAGAACTGGAAAAAGCCTTTGCCGATGCCTGTGCAGCCGTCCGTACGGCCTGGCCTGAAGCGAAGGCAGAGGTGAAAGGTCTTCTCTGTGAAAATCCCGCCCTGAATAAAGCCAGGTACAAACCAGCCTCGGTGATCCAGTGGATGGACTCGATGGAAGCGTATCTTGCAGCGGAAACACCATCGCCGGTCCTGTTTGACAAATTTCACAAATTCACCTCTCAGGAAATCACAAGTGCTGCTAAAAAAGGTAAAACAGCCCCTGCACATCCGTTTTTTGATCTCTGCGGGAATCTGCTTGCAGCCCATGATGAGCTGAAAACGGCCTATGATACGTCTGTGATGGCATACAAGATTCAGTTGTTCGACGAGGTGATCCGCTCGCTGAAACAGCGGAAGACAGCAAACAATATCCAGTCTTTCGACGACCTTCTGCTCGATCTGCGGGCCGCGCTGCGGAGACCGGGCGGTGAGATTCTGATCCGAAATATCCGGAACAAGTATCAGGCGGCGCTTATCGATGAATTTCAGGATACAGACCCGGTTCAGTATGAAATCTTCAAAACCCTTTTTGATGCCGACACCCATCTTCTGTTCCTCATCGGTGATCCCAAGCAGGCCATCTACGGATTCCGGGGCGCGGATATTTTCGCCTATATGGAAGCCGCACGGCTGTCACCGAACCGCTACACCCTCACCCACAACTGGCGTTCGGAACCGAATCTGATTCAGGCCGTCAACACCGTCTTTTCAGCCCACCCCTGTCCCTTTGTTTACGAAGAGATTCCCTTTCTGCCGGTTGCCGTTCCGGATGAGCGCCCGCCGGGACAGGTGTCCCTGACCCTGGACGGTGCGTCTCCCCCGCCCCTGCAGATATGGACAATCACTCCGGAGGATGACGCCAAGCCGGTAAACAAGGGCGAAGCCCGGGAACAGATTATCCGGGCCGTTTCCGCAGAAATCGTCCGTTTGCTTCAGATGGGCAGGGAAAAAAAGGCAATGCTGGGGGATCGTCCCCTGCGGCCGGGGGATATTGCCGTGCTGGTCCGGGAAAATGCGGAAGCGAATATGATGAAAGCGGCGCTCTCGGACTGTCATGTTCCCAGTGTTCTCCACAGTACCGGTGATGTCTTCGATACCCATGAAGCAGAAGAGATGGAATACCTACTCTCGGCCATTGCCAACGCGGGGGAAGAGATGAGGGTACGGACGGCGCTGACAACGGATATGCTGGGGGTTTCAGGTGAAATGCTGGACGTTCTGACCCGGGACGATCTCCAGTGGGAGGCGCGGCTGATCGACTTTGCCGATTACCGCAGGCTGTGGGAAACCCACGGCTTTATCCGGATGTTCCGGCGGCTTCTGGAAAAGGAAAAAGTACTGCCCCGGCTCATGGCGCTGAACGACGGGGAACGCCGCTGTACCAATGTACTCCATCTGGGAGAACTGCTCCACCAGGCCGATGTGCGCAGGAAAATCGGTATGGCCGGTCTCGTGAAGTGGCTTGTGGAACAGCGCCATTCCGCCGAGCAGCGGACGGAAGAGCATCCGCTCCGGCTGGAAAGTGATGAGAATGCGATTCGGCTGGTGACCATGCACAAGAGCAAGGGACTGGAATATCCGGTTGTTTTCTGCCCCTTTACCTGGAGCAGTCCCAAGTCCGGCCCGCCGGTCATATTTCATGATGAATCCGACCAGCGGCGTCTCACCCTGGATCTGGGATCGGACCAGGTGCAGGTGCATGACAGGCTGGCCCAGAAAGAACAGCTGGCGGAAAATCTCCGGCTGATGTATGTGGCCCTGACCCGGGCCCGGAACCGGTGTTATCTGGTCTGGGGCCGTATGAATACGGCAGAGGCGTCCGCGCCGGCCTATCTGTTTCACACACCGGATGCCGATCCCGATGATGTGGTGGCGGCAGTGAAAAAACGGTTCAGTTCACTGAAAAACAGTCCGGATCTGCTGGGGGAACTGAACGAAGTGCTGGCAGGCCCGGGATCCGCAATCGGGATCACACCACTGCCCGAAGCGCCCAAACGGTCTTACGTTCCGGATACAGATCCAGCGTTTTCCATTGCCTGCCGGCATTTTCCAAAGGCCGTCAGCAATGAATTCCAGGTATCGAGCTTCTCATCCCTGGTCTCCGGTCGTCGGTACAGCGCCGAAATCGCCGACTATGACGCCACCATCAGCCGGGCGGGAACACCCCTGCAGACCGATTCCGCCGATGGCCTTCCCTCCCCGGAAAGGGCGGAATATACCATCTTTACCTTTCCAAAGGGTGCACGGGCGGGAAACTGTCTTCATAACATTTTTGAAGTACTGGATTTTACGGAAACGGACCGGGAGACGATTGCCGCGCTGGTGACGGAACATCTTCAGCGATACCGGTTTGAGGAAGAATGGAGCGAAACCATTACGGATATGGTGCAGAAGGTGCTGTCCTCCCCGCTGGATCCCCGCAGGAACCGGCAACTGACCCTGTCCAGGGTAAAGCCGTCGGACCGGCTCAATGAACTGGAATTCTATTTCCCGCTGAGGATCATCTCGCCACCACTGATACGGACCCTGTTTCTGAATTATGGTGCTGCGGATATGCCGGATAATGTTCCGGACCGGATCGGCAGCCTCGGTTTTTCGCGGATGAAAGGGTACATGAAAGGCTTTATCGATCTGGTATTCCAGTACGACGGCCGGTTTTATCTGGTGGACTGGAAATCGAACTGGCTGGGTGACCGGGTGACGGACTACGGCCCCGGGGCGCTGCAGAGGACAATGGAAACCGAATTGTATGTACTCCAGTACCATATCTATACCCTGGCGCTGCATCAGTACCTGACGGCCCGGCTGCCGGGCTACCGGTATGCGGATCATTTCGGCGGGGTATATTATCTTTTCCTGCGGGGAATCGATCCTGTAACCGGCCCGGACTATGGCATTTTCCGGGACCGGCCTTCGGAACAGTTTGTAGATGCACTGCAGGAATCCATGATTCTGACGCAGTGATGCATTCCCGGTGATCCGGTATGCGGGAACAGCAGAAATATCATCAGGGAAGAGGATGCCACACGATAACAGATCACTGATCAGGGAGATAAACATATGACAGCACGGATAGAAAGCGACTCGATGGGCAGCATTGAAGTCCCGGAAGACCGGTACTGGGGGGCACAGACCCAGCGGTCCCTGCAGAATTTCAGGATCGGCGAGGAACGGATGTCCCGCGAAGTGATCCGGGCGCTGGGAATCCTCAAGAAAGCCTGTGCGCTGACCAATATGGAACTGGGGGTTCTGGATCAGTCTGTCGGTGATCTGATCGTCCAGGCCGCCGACGAGGTTATCGAAGGCAGACTGGACGAGCATTTTCCGCTGGTGGTCTGGCAGACCGGCAGCGGAACCCAGACCAACATGAACGCCAACGAGGTCATCGCCAACCGGGCCATCGATCTGGCCGGCGGAAAGCGGGGCAGCAAGACGCCGGTCCATCCCAATGATCATGTCAATATGTCCCAGTCCTCCAATGATACCTTTCCGACGGTAATGCACATCGCTTCGGCAGAATCGATCCATCAGCGGCTGATTCCCGCTCTGGCCCATATGAAGACGGCACTGGACCGGAAGGTGGCGGCCTTCAGTGAAATCGTCAAAATCGGCAGGACCCATCTTCAGGATGCCACCCCGCTGACGCTGGGGCAGGAATTCTCCGGATATGCCCGGCAGATGGAACTGGGCATCGGGCGGCTGGAAGGGAGCCTCAAGAACCTCTATTCCCTTGCACTGGGCGGAACGGCTGTGGGAACCGGCCTGAACGCGCCCGGGGGATATGATGTTCTGGCCGCCCGGAAAATTGCCGAAATTACGCGTCTTCCTTTTGAATCCGCCGACAACAAGTTTGAGGGTCTGGCCGCCCATGACGCCATTGTGGAAGCCAGCGGGGCGGTCCGGACTGTGGCGGGAAGCCTGATGAAAATCGCAAACGATATTCGGTGGCTGGCCAGCGGTCCCCGGTGCGGCATCGGCGAAATCATCATTCCTGCCAACGAACCGGGCAGTTCCATCATGCCGGGAAAGGTAAATCCGACCCAGTGCGAGGCACTGACAATGGTGGTGACGCGGGTGATCGGGAATGATGTGACGGTCGCGTTCGCAGGCTCACAGGGAAACTTCGAACTGAATGTCTTCAAGCCGGTCATGCTCTACAGCCTGCTGCAGTCGGTCCGGCTCATGGCCGATGCGGTCCTGAGTTTCACGGACAATCTGGTGGTCGGTATCGAGGCCAACCGGGAGCGGATTGACATGCTGATGCGTCAGTCCCTGATGCTGGTCACGGCGCTGAGTCCGCATATCGGGTATGACAGGGCCGCCGAAGTGGCCCATGAAGCGCACCAGAGCGGCAAAACCCTCAAGCAAACCGCGGTTGCACTCGGTTATGTCACGGAAGATGAGTTTGACAGAATTGTGAAACCAGAGGAAATGGTTCATCCGGGGACAAAATGATTCCCGATGACGGACCGGCGGCCGGAAAAGCGCGGAATTTCATTCCCGCGCCGGTTCAGCCATTCTGCTGTGCGGACAGTGGAAAAAATCAGATCGTTTACGATTCAACCTGAACATTGAGCAGTTTGATAATGTCTCTGGGTTCCGGAACCTGCAGGAGGCTTCCTAGGGGCTGGGGATTCGGCGGAGACACGGAAATGGTGAAGGAATCCGGGTCTCTGATGAATTCCCTGATTTCATTCAAGGCGTTTCTGGTAAAGGGGTCTGTCTCCTGTTCGATTTCCTGGTCCACCTCCCGGAGCAGTTCCGCCTGATATTCCTTCATCTCCATATTCCGCTCTCTGGCGGATACCTGCATCATCCGCTCGGCCAGTGAGTCATCCTGATAACCGATCCCGGCTTCATGAATGGTAATCTGGGGATAGGTGAAGAGAAGGGCAATGAGCTGATCCGGATCGAGCAAGATATTGCCGAGGCGGAGATGCAGTTCCAGTTCTCCCATATTGTCCGCGCCGATGCCCAGTTTCCGGATATCCAGCATTTTTTTCTCTTTGTCGTAGCGGTAATCCACAATCAGGTTCAGCAGAAGCGTCTCGGTATATCCCATCTCCCGAAAGCCTCTGGCGTCCTTTCCGAGTTCTTTGATGTCCAGTACAATGCCGCTGCATTCAAAGTTCATGAACGCGGGCATGTCTTCCGATTCTGTATCCATGTCCCGGATGATGACCTCATTGATCCGGACATTTTCCGATTGCGCTCCTCCCTTCTGGACAATCCGTATATCGGAAATCCGTACATCTCTGCTGATCAGATCCACATGGACATCGTCATAGGCAATGTCGGCAAGGCCTTCGGCATTTTCGATCGCCGCGTTCAGTTCCTTTTCTGCCGCATTGTCAGCATACAGCTGAACAACAAAATAGACGCCAAGCAGGACAACTCCAAGGCCAACCGCCGCTATGAGTTTTCTGTTCATTTTCTTCTCCTGTCGAATGTGAGATGCAGGTAGGAGACACATTTTCTGGGACTTTAACAAATCCTACTTTTTCTCAAGAATCTTATTCATGTGGGATGTTAGCAACTCAATTTGCCTGTGCAGATCTCTCAGTTTTTCCATGCTGCCAATCGCTTTCTCGAATTCTGTTCCATCACTGTAGGTGATCTGGTAAAGATAGCTGTTTTTCGGTTCATTCATGTCAAACCTTGGATTTTTAAGAAAATAAGCAGCTTCGTTTACAGATTCAAAAATGATCGGACTTGAATCCTGACGCAATATAAAGCGAATTTCCTGGGGTAGTGCACATAGCGTCGCCCGTACACGATCAGCATAAGATGTAACTGCTGCCGATCCTAGTAATCGGAGCAGTGCTTGATGGACCTGAATTTTTTTCTTTTGGGTAAATTGACGCTGGAAACTTCTGGCAAGTCTGGCTTTTTCATTTTCAGGCATTCTGTCAGGGTAATCTATGTAAAGACCACATTCTTCAAACGCTTTTACAATTTTATCCTTGGGTACATAAAAGAGATCAATATCTCTGCTTTTGACCATCTCTCGCGCTGGTTTTGTAAAATCCCCCGCTGATATGATACCAAGAAACCGAGCCGTTGGATACGTTTCTCTCATCGGTATCAATTTACCACTGTCATCGCGAGCCTTATCTTTGGAGTGTCTGGCGCCACGGCGCCAAAAACATTCAATGAATCCGACCGGAACACCAATATGTTCGTCAGAACCATTGAGTTCAAGCACATAATCATAATCAACAAAATTATGATGCATATCCCCCCATAAAATCTTTCCAACCCGACCTTTTCTTTGAATATAGCGAGAGTCAAGAAACAGTTCCAACTCGTGAGCAACAGCTTCCAGCAAGGACAAGACAAAGTACTCTTCAAACCAGTCTCCAATCAACTGCCCGAGCTTATGGCCCGCTGAAGCATTTGCCTTTTCTGCGTTTTTCCTACCCTTCAATCCAAAGCCTTCCTTCATGCAATGGTACGGTATGCTTTCTGTTTTTCCACTTCACATTTCGATCTCTAATTTTCTCAAATCTGTACGTATTGAAGCCTGCCTGCAGTGCCAGTTTTCCCAACCATTTATCCACAGGGAGATAAACCCCATATGGCGCCGAATCTCCAACAACAAAACACAGTCTTGCTCCATTTCTGCATAACTTTCTCAAAGAATGGAAAACTTTCGCAAGATCGAGGAAATAGGCGGCAGCCATCGTATGATATGTCTTTTTCCCTCCCTTGGTCAGGCGTATTTTTTCCAATTCTCTGCAGGCTTCCGTTAATTCATCATAAACAGGTTCTAAAAATTTCTGGTCCAATAAATCTTCCAGTTTCAGCTTTTCAGCTGCTGCATGCTGTGAGCAGGAATGAATCAGGTATTGTCTCACCGCAGGCTGCAAGTCTTTCCAGCCCTGAATATCGCCCCAGAATGTCATCTCAAGCCGTGTTGCATCAGCATAATCATAATTATTAGGATATGGTGGTGAAGTAATAACGAGATCGAACTGATCTTCTGAATCAATTTCCGGATTTCTTGCATCCGTGCTGTAGATTGAAGCAGAGTTTGTCCAGTTATGATAATGAGCATACTGTATGTCAGAGATGATCATTTCCATATTTTGCTGAAAAGCAGCAAAAACATCTGCAACTTTGGCCTTTTTTTTCTTTGGCAATACATATTGCCATTGTGCCGTTCCTGCACTGCTGCAACGTCTGAGTATTCCTGTTATACCAAGCCACAGCAGTTCCCATTCATCATCGTCTGGCTGCGCAAGAATCCGATATGCTTCCCGTAATCGTTCCAGGTGATCAAGATTTTCTTTTGAGTAACATTTCTTTAATAAGGGAATTTGGTCGAGTTTCTTCCGGGAGTCATCATTTTTGGCCAGCATCAATATTGCTTCAATTTTCTCCCGAAGCCCTTCTATCGCTATGTTCCGATTAATTTTAATTTTTGCAACCCGATAAATAAATGGATGTGTCTCGAATCCTGCACAACTTACGCCACAGGATTCTGCAGCCACCAGGGTTGTTCCTGAACCGGCAAAAGGATCCAGTATCTTTAATGACCGTGCCTGATGCTTTTTAATGAGTTCTTCTACCCATTCTGCAGAAAATCCGGCAGAATACCGGAACCACCGGTGAACAGGCAATTTCATATTGTTGGTAAATGTACCGGAATGTTTTGTTTTAATACTTTTTTGTGTAAAGGAAGGAAAAAGTTCCAGTTGAGAATCAAGCGCCACAGTAAATCACTCTCGTAAGAAGTTAATTTCAAAAAGTTATCGCCTTTAGAGGAAAAATCTACTTCTTCACACACTGTGCTATCCTGGAGACAGCAATGATCAATTGTAAAGAGAAAAGCAGTTCAGCCGAAAAACCATCTGAATTGATAAGCGTCAGCGATGAATCTTCAACCGGTCAAACACACTGCCGGTCTGGCCCTGGGCGCCGCAGTAGAGGCACTTGTTGTGGTGCAGGCTCATGATCCGGCCGCACTGGAGGCAGATTTCACCGGTCGGTTTCCGCTGTTTGATCTGTTCCATCCGTTCGACCAGGTCGGCTTCGGTGATATTCTGCTGTTCCTGGACAAAAGACCAGAGCGCCCGTGAAATGAGGGCCAGACTTTCCACCGTCTCCTTGAGCGCGGTAATGTCCTGTGCATCCGCCTTTGAATCGAGCATCCGGAGCTGAGACGAAAGGTCGCTGTCCAGACCGTCCAGCCGTTCTCTCCGTCGGGATTTCTTTCCTCTGAAAATAGCCATACCTGTATCCTCACTCCTCAGGTGAAAGGAGAAAAATGTTGTTTCAACAGATTCCGGATCGGCAGAAAGGCGGGAGCAGGCAGATGATCCCATGAAAACCATGCCCATTCCGCGCACTTGTCCGGCTCCCGCAGTACAGGTTCACCGGGTTCTGGTTCGGCGATCAGGAAAATGGTAATATAATGTTTTTCTTCTCCGGTAAACAGATCATTGGTAAACGGACCGCGCCGCAGGTTGCGGATCCGCAGTCCGGTCTCCTCGAATACCTCCCGGCGGGCGCAGTCCTCTATTGCTTCGCCGTATTCCAGATGACCGCCGGGAAACTGCCATGTTCCGGCGCCGTGGGAATTCCTGCGCCGCCCCAGCAGCACTTTTCCGTCCCGGATGAGAATGACCGCCACCCCGACAGCAGGTCTGCCCGCCGCTTTTTTTCGTCTGAAATAGGTTTCTGCGGCATCGTCATGCAGGGCAAAGGCCATATCAGGGGGTGCATGGTCCAGAATCATCCGCTCCGTGGTTTCATCGGTCACAGCAAAAGGCGGAAGATCACGGGAATGGAGCCGCTCTGCCAGACCGAAAATCAGGAGGGTATCATCCGGGGCGCTCCGGACATCAAACACCCCAATCCTGTCCGGACGGATCCGGATTCCCGTCTCCTCAAAGACCTCCCGCGCACCGGCATTTCGCCAGGTTTCCCCGGTGTTGACGTACCCGCCGGGCAGGGCCGGTTTCCCTTTTTCCGGTTCAATCCCCCGGCGGATGAAGACCAGTCCCCGGTCCACCGGAACAAGCATCACTGTCACCGGCAGGGGATTTTTGTAGGAGATATTCCCGCACCGGTCACAGGTTCCCGGCCAGGAGATGTCTGCCCCGAACCGGGTTCCGCAGTAAGAACAGTGTACATCCCTGCCGGTCACTTCGGGCGCTCCTTTCCGCATGTCCATTGATCCTGTTGACGGCTTATTCCGTCTGTCCCGCAATGGTTTCCCGCTGCATCTGAAGCAGATACCGGTCGAGTTCTTCCGTGCTGGAAAAAATCGGCTGGGACGGGAGGGCATTGATAATATCGAAGACCTTCCGGATCTGGGGCTGCAGATTCATCAGACTCAGTTCCGCTCCCTGTTTTTTGAGTTCCTTTTTGGCCTTGAGAATGGAACTGATGCCGATGCTGCTGATGTAGTTGAGGAATTCCATATCGATGACCACGAGGGTCGGCTCTCTCTGCAGAAGAAGCACCATCTCCTGATCCAGCTGCGTATAGGTATTTGTATCCAGCGATCCGGCCAGGGAGACGATCAGAACGCCGGGCTTTTTTTCATCAACATTTACCGTAAATGTCATAGAACCTCCTTACCGGTTCAGTGGGAAACTGATCCTTCCTCACCTCTGGAAACTGATTTTGTCATGGTCAGCACATTGATGCCCGCATCGGAATGGTAGCCCACCTGATCCATGAGGCTGCAGGTCAGATGGATTCCCAGTCCGCCGACTTCCCGTTCGATAAATGGTTTGTCGAGATCCGGACGGGGAACTTGCAGGGGATCGAATGGTCTGCCGTCATCCCGGATTTCCAGCACCAGACAATTCTCCTGCATCCGGAACCGGATCTCGATCTGATGAAGGGCTTCATCAGTATAGCTGTAGAGAACGATGTTGGAAAAGACTTCTTCAAAGGCCAGCCGCACATCCTGCAGAAACGGGTCCGGCAGCCCCGCATTTTCTCCGAAACCGGTCAGAAACCGGCCAAACCGGCGCAGCTCGGCAAGATCGTTTTTCAGGATGATAGTCTTCTGGCAGTTTTCGGCGGATGTCATGGTCTGACGTCCTCACGACGGACGCTGTGTCCCCTCCTCTTCCGATGAGCGGGAATCCGGTGCCCGGTCATATGCTTCCTTCAGCAGTTCAACGGGGTGAACCACCCGGTAATCCGTCATCTGATTGAACTGGATACGGCAGCTGAGACAGTCGGTCAGCAGAAGTTCCGGCGCCATTTCCCCGATTTTTTCCATCAGCCGGTTTCCCATCTCCAGAGATGTCTGATGGAACTCTTTTTTGAATCCCATAATGCCGGAAATCCCACAGCAGAAAAATGAACTGTTGACCGACACCAGATCGAGCCCCGGAACCAGTGCAAGGATATCCGGATACGGCATTCCCACATTCTGCTCCCGCAGATGACACGGCGGATAATAGACCGCCCGGTGATTCACGGGGCCGAATGCTGTTGTGAGTTCCGATCTGCCGTGCAGCAGCCCCAGATATTCCCCGAGATCATAGGTATGCTCCGCCACCGCCACCCGCCGGAGCGGATCGATGGCGGAAAAATAGCCGTCATCTTTCAGGATGTTTCTGTAAATCGACCGTTTGAGCAGCCTGAATTCCCGGCCCTCGATCCCCCGTCCGTCGGGATTGACCGGGATTTTCATCCAGTCCGTATCCGCTCCGGCCGCCGCCTGCCAGGCGTCTGAATAGTAGGCGCCCTCTTTCAGAACAGTTTTGAGCATATAGCCGCAGGTCGGACAGGAACAGACAATATCATATCCATCTTCCACAATACCGGCCAGATGATCAAGGTTAAAACGGGCAGATTTCAACGCCAGTTTCCGGTCTCCTTCCAGAAGGGGCGGCATGCCGCAGCATTCCTGCGCCGGAACCAGGACGTCAATCCCGTTGCGGCGAAACACGTCAACAGCGGCGTCGGGCACGTCCGGAAAAAGATACTGTCCGGTACAGCCGACAAAATAGGCGACTTTCCGCTGCCCCTTCTCCGCTGCCGGGGCAGGAAGCGGATTCGCTTTGAGCCGGGCCGGATAGTTCTTTTCCGGAAAAACGGGAAGTTTCCGCTCCGGATGGACCCCGGCACTCTTTTTCAGAAATCCGCCGACATACTGGTTCTGCAGCAGGAGATTGGTCAGGCGCGGATACACACCGCACAGTTTTCCGACCTGTTTTACATCCTCCATCGCCCGGATACCGGGTTTGAGGCCATCCCGGTCGATGAAAGCGGTTTTTGCCTCCATAATACCGGCCCGGATGTTGGCACAGGGACAGAGCGCGCAGAAATTACAGAGGTCTGTCAGATGCTTCAGTTCTTCCGGTGTAATGTTCTCTCCCGTCTCCTTTTCCCTGTCGTGAAGCCGGAAGAGTTCCGGCAGGAAAAAACAACTGGTGTCCATCAGGTACCGGCAGTCATCACAGTCGGCACACGCATCCACAATCTTCCGGATCAGTATCTCCGGGTCGGTCTCTTTCATGAAACAATATACTCCTGCAATGCTTCTGATCAATCCACAGGTTCCCTTCTCTTCGGACCGGCATATGCAGCATAAACCTGCCGCAGGCCTGCACGGTTCGATAGAGATGCCGCTTTCTCTGAACTTCTCTTCCGCAGATCATACCGGATCGTTCAGGTCAACAGCAGGCGATAGCATACCTGCGGGATCATTCGTGAACTATCGGAAACGCAACCATCTATGGTTTTTTTCATCGACTTTTTACGGAAAATCAGCTACTTTACCGGATACACCTGACCTGAAACACCGGCTGCTACTGCATGGCAATATCCCGTCGGGCGGAGGAGATCGATACCGTAAAACCGGCAACCACATCCAGAAACGACATCAGTGTCAGAATAAAAAAGGTTGACGTCCCGGCGGAAGAGGCAACGATAAATTCAACGAGGAAAATGACAAAGACGATCAGGGAAAGGGTATGATCGATAATGGTCATCGAGGTGGGACGGGTGGATCGGAAAATTTCGACATACAGAACAATAATACCGGCAATCACCAGGATATCACCGACGGTTAGCCGCAGGACCGCACCGGACATCAGAAAAAATTCCAGCCAGGCGGACTCCACCGTCTCCTGGGCATTTGTCCCGGCCAGAACAATCAGATTGTAAATGATCAGCAGATAGGTATAGGTCGGTAAGACTCTGAAAAATTTCATTGCACGCTGTACTCCCGTGTTTTCGACTTGTTAAGCATGATTGCTATCAGCTTTCCTGCAGATTGTAAAGAAAATGATCCCTCCACCGGATTCCTGCCGGAAGGGCTGTTCATGAAATCCCTTCTTGTGCAGATTCCCCTCTTTTTGGTACACTTGCGGACATGGTGGAAGCAGCCGCGGATATGTACCCGATGATGGCTTCCGGATCGTGTCATCTGCTGGTAAAAGTGATAAACAATGAAAAATCGACTGAATATCGCGCTGATGCTGATGCTCATTATGCCACCGCTGACCGGGTGTTCCTCTCTGCTTCCCAGTTCCAGACAGGATGTGAAGGCATCCTGGGACGGGTTCGGTGATGTCAAAACGGCATTTGACAGGATCGTTCCCTATGCGACCACCACGGAAGATTTGAAGGATCTCGGATTTGATCCCTTTGCTGCTTCCAACATTGAACTGTTGACGTACATGGACATTGTAAAGCGCTTCATGCCCAACCCGAACATCAAAAAAGAAGAACTGGATCGGGGGTTGATTGAGTGTCTCGCCCAGAAAGAGTCCTGCCGGGCCTACGAAATCAAACTGAAGAAAGTGGAAAAGGAACGGTACGGCAATGTCTTTCTTGATCTCTTCGGTTTCAAGCGGCAGACCAGGGTGTCCGGATGGGAGTTCAACGCCATCGTGGTGCTCAAGTCGGATCTGGTGGTCTACAAGATATGGGGAGGAAAACCCCGGGTGGCCGAATTTCATGAAGAGAAAAAACCGCTGGGACCGCTGCAGGAGATCGGTAACGTTGTGGAACAGGTGATCAGCCTCTGATGACAGAACAGAAATCATACAGACGCAGCAGGACCGGGAAATGGCCTCCTGCGGCAGTGGTTCAGTTTCTGGTACTGGTACTGGTACTGGTACTGGTGACGCCGCGTATGGTCTCGTCCACAGCGCCGCCGGTTCCGCCGCCCTTTTTACCGGGAGAGAAACTCGACTTCGTCCTCCGGTGGGAATTTGTCAACGCAGGCGCGGCTACCCTGGAAGTGATGCCGTTTTCCGTGGTGGATGGTGTTCCGGCCTACCATTTTGTGATGACCGCGCGAACCAACAATGTCATCGATGTGTTTTACAAGGTACGGGACCGGATCGACACCTATACGGATACAGACATGGATCACTCCCTGCTGTACAAAAAGCGGCAGCGGGAGGGCGGGCATAAACGGGATATTGTGGTCCGGTTCGACTGGGAAAAAGAGATCGCCCGGTACACCAACTTCGGTAAACCCAAACCGCCGGTCAAACTGATGCCCGGCTCCTTTGATCCGCTTTCGGCCTTCTACTATGTCCGGTTTCTGGATATGGAACCGGGAAAGACCATTACCCGTCCGGTGACCGACGGCAAAAAGAACGTGATGGGAAAAGTGACCGTCGTCCGCCGGGAAACGATTACGGTGGAAGCCGGCACCTTCGACACCTTTCTGATTGAACCGGACATCGAACATATCGGCGGCGTCTTTGAAAAGAGCGAGGATGCAAAAATCGAGGTCTGGGTCACTGCGGATCATCGGAAGATGCCCGTCAGAATTCGAAGTAAGGTGGTGGTCGGCAGTTTTGTGGGAGAACTGGTCTCCTGCAGGCCGGGAATACCGCCCGCTGTAAACGAGGAGCAGGTAAATGCGGCAGGAAAAGGCACGGATATTATGGAACACCCTTGAGTGTTCCGACTACTACCGGATGGGGCTGCAGTGCGGAGACGGCTACAGAGAGGCAGGGCCGGGGCAGTTTGTCATGGTCCGCCTTCCGGACTCCATGAATCCGCTGCTGCGGCGACCGTTTTCCCTGCACCGCCTGGTGGAGACAAAAACCCGGTTTGGAGGAATCGAACTCCTGTACAAGGTCGTCGGGACCGGTACAACCAAACTCTCCCGGCTTCCTGCAGGGGAGACCATTGATATACTCGGCCCGCTGGGAAACTGCTTCACCATTCCCGAAACCGTACACCGGGCCTTTGTGGTCGCCGGCGGAATCGGAGTCGCCCCGATGTACTTTCTGACCCGCTCCCTGGGCCGGAAAGGGGTGGACCTGTCGGCCTGCATGGTCTTTATCGGGGGACGATCCAAGGGCGACCTGCTCTGCATGAACGACTTTTTCAGCGTCGGCATGGACCGGATCCGGATTGCCACGGAAGACGGCAGTTTCGGGGAACAGGACCGCATTACCGGCCCCCTGGGCCGGGCTGTGGCGGACGGAAAGCCGGATATCATCTACGCCTGCGGTCCGCTTCCCATGCTGAAGGCCGCTGCCGACATCGCTGCACAGCACGGGATTCCCTGTCAGGTATCGGTGGAAACGATGATGGCCTGCGGCATGGGGGCCTGCCTCGGATGCGCCATGCCGTCCCGGGAGAATCCCGACCGGTTCCTTCATGCCTGCACGGACGGGCCTGTTTTTGCCGCGACGGCACTTGCATTGTGACCCGTGACAGATTCCGGATTTTCGTTGACTTACCCAGAAACGTGTGCTAATTGACGAACCCGTAACAACGTTGCGGGTGAACTTATCCCGTGTATAAATGAAAAAAAGCAATCTTCGCCATCTAAAAGAACTGGCATATTTCAGCAGCATCGGGTTTTCCGTCTCCCTTTCGATCTTTATCGGTCTGGGACTGGGGGTTTATCTCGACAGACGGTTTGAGACGAATCCCTGGCTGACGCTGATCGGCCTCGGCCTCGGTATCGCTGCCGCTTACAGAAACATCGGACTGGCCATCAAAAAGAGCAGAAATTTCTGAGCAGAACAGCAGAGAGAGAGGATGGGTTTGAGCATTCAAGAGCGTCTCTTAAAATTTGTAACGACCAGCAACTGGATTCTGCTGATCATCACCAGCGCCGCCGGGTTTGCCGTGATGTCTACGCCCTTTGCACTGGGGATTGTCTGCGGGGGACTGATTGTCACGGTCAATTTCCATCTGCTCCACCGCACCCTCAAAAAAGCCTTTGTTCCCTCCCAGCTCGTCTCGCACAATGTAATTCTTGCAAAGTATTATCTCCGCTTTATGGTAAGCGGGCTGATTATATTTTTTCTCATTTCCCAGCATCTGGTAAATCCCCTGGGGCTGTTTATCGGTCTGTCGGTGGTGGTTGCCAGTATCACCCTGGCGACGCTGATTGAATTCAAGAACCTAATTTCCAAGGAGGCTGTGTAAGGTGGAACATCCCTATCTCTTTTTCGTCAAGATTTTTGATTTTTTCGGCGGTGGTGTGGCCCATTTTGCCCATGAATACCCGCATGTCATCTATACCTGGGTCGTCATGCTCCTGTTGATTGGTGTCGGTTATATCGCAACCAAAGGGATGTCCATGGTCCCCACCAAACTGCAGAATCTGTTCGAGCTCATTGTCAAAGGGATTGAAGACTTCATGGTCGAAATTACCGGTGACGAAGGCCGCTGGCTCTTCCCCATCGTGGCAACGGTATTCATCTTCATCTTTATATCCAACCTGATCGGCCTGGTTCCCGGCTTTTTTCCGCCGACCGCCAGCCTGAACACCACCCTCGCCTGCGCGCTGGTGGTGGTCGTCTTCACCCATGTCATCGGCGTCAAATATCATGGGGCGGGCTACATCAAACATTTCATGGGGCCGGTCTGGTGGATGATCCCGATTATCTTCCCCATTGAACTGATCGGCCATTTTGCCCGGATTCTTTCTCTTTCCTTCCGTCTGTTCGGAAACATGATGGGCCATGAACTGGTTCTGGCAATCCTGTTCGGTCTTGCGGGTCTTTTCTTTGCACCGCTGCCGATCATGGCGCTGGGGATTTTTGTTGCGCTGGTGCAGGCATTCGTATTCTTCCTGCTCTCCATCATGTATTTCACGGGCGCGATGGAACACGCCCACTGATCAACCGATTGTTCTCTATCTTTGCTTCGGCTTTATGCTTCGCCTGTTAATGGGATTAATGGAAGAAGCTTTATCATCATCAACCACTAATTGTTTAAAGGAGGTAACGCTCAAATGGAAACTGCTGCACTGCAATTCTTCATCGCCTGCGTAACGGCTGCCGGTTTTGGAATCGCTATCGCCGCTTTTGGCTGCGGTATCGGACAGGGCATGGGTCTCAAGTCTGCTGTGGAAGGGATCGCCCGGAACCCGGAATCTTCCGGTAAGGTTACCGTTACCATGCTGATCGGTCTGGCCATGATCGAGTCTCTCTGTATTTACGCGCTGGTTATCGCGCTGATTCTGATCTACGCCCATCCGCAGGCGGGTGCTATTGCGGAGATTTTCGCCAGATAAATACCGGCGAGTTTCCAACGCTGAATAAAAAAAAACAGGGCTGTCCCTGCCAATAGGGGGATCAGCCCTGTTTTTTTGTCCCTGCTTTCCGGTCCGTTTTGGCGGGAATCTTCAGGCAGTCTTTTGCCTGGATGATCCTCCCTCCAGTATCGGCTTCAGAAACTGCCCGGTGTAAGAAGCATCCACCGATGCCACCGCCTCCGGCGTGCCGGCAGCGACAATTTCACCGCCGCCGTCTCCGCCTTCCGGCCCCAGATCGATCAGATAATCCGCCGACTTGATCACATCCAGATTGTGTTCAATTACGATGACCGTGTTGCCCATGTCCACCAGCCGGCTGAGTACATGGAGGAGTTTCTGGATATCATCGATATGCAGCCCGGTGGTCGGTTCGTCCAGAATATAGACCGTCTGACCGGTGGCCCGCTTGCTCAGTTCCCGGGAAAGCTTCACCCGCTGGGCTTCGCCGCCGGAAAGGGTCGTGGCGGGCTGTCCAATGCGGATGTAGCCCAGCCCCACATCCACCAGGGTCTGGAGCCTGGTCCGGATGGAATCGATTTTGTCAAAGAATTCGAGAGCCTGGCTGACCGTCATGTCCAGCACATCGGCAATGTTTTTTCCTTTGTACCGGATCTCCAGGGTTTCCCGGTTGTACCGTTTGCCGTGGCAGACATCACAGGGGACGTAAATATCCGGCAGAAAATGCATTTCAATCTTGATAATACCATCACCGGTGCAGGCCTCGCACCGGCCCCCCTTGACGTTGAAGCTGAACCGTCCCGGCTTGTAGCCCCGTATGCGTGATTCGGGGGTCCGGGAAAAGAGATCCCGGACATGGGTAAAGAGACCGGTATAGGTTCCGGGATTGGAGCGGGGTGTCCGGCCGATGGGGGACTGATCGATATTGACCACCTTGTCCACATGCTCGATCCCAGCTATGCCGGTATGTGCCCCTATAAGACCGTCGGTGCTACTCCGGTAGAGCTTCCGGGAAAGAAAGCGGTAGAGCGTCTCCAGCACAAGGGTTGATTTGCCCGAACCGGAAACGCCGGTGACACAGACAAAACAGCCCAGAGGAAAATCGACATCAATGCCCTTGAGGTTGTTTTCCGCAGCACCGGTGACCCGCAGGACATGACCATTGCCGGGCCGCCGCAGATCCGGTATTTCAATCCGCCTGCGGCCCGACAGATAAAGACCGGTCAGGGAATGTTCATCCCTGCACAGCGCTTCGGGGGTACCGGAAAATACGACTTCCCCCCCGCGCATTCCGGCCCCGGGCCCCATGTCCACCACATGGTCGGCGGCCTGGATCGTCTCCTCGTCATGTTCCACCACCAGAACGGTGTTTCCCAGATCCCGCATCTGCATCAGCGTATTCAGAAGGCGCTGGTTGTCACGCTGGTGCAGACCGATGCTGGGTTCGTCCAGAACATAAAGGACACCGGTCAGTTTGGAGCCGATCTGGGTCGCCAGCCGGATCCGCTGACTTTCTCCACCGGATAGGGTATTGGCGGAGCGGTCCAGGGTCAGATAGCGGAGGCCCACATTTTCCAGGAAACCGAGACGGTCTTCAATCTCTTTGAGAATCCGCTGTGCAATAAAGGCCGCCTTTCCCTTCAGTTCTCCGGAGAGGGTCCGGGCAAACGCCCCGGCCTCGGCCACTGAAAACGCAGCAAAATGCTGAATCGTAATCCCGCCGACCTGAACGGCCCGGGCAGCCGGATTGAGACGTGCGCCGTCACAGGTCGAACAGGGGCGGATATTCATGTATCGTTCGATCTCTTCCCGGGCCTGCTGGGATTCGGTTTCGACGTACCGTCGTTCCAGACGGGGAATAATCCCCTCAAAGGTTTTCTGGTAGGTGACGCGCCGGCTGTTCTGTTCAAAGAAAAAGGTGATCTCGTCATCGCCGGAACCATAGAGCAGCACCTGTTGAAAACGATCGGACAGTTCCCTGTACGGCGTAAAGATATCGGCTTCGTAATGGGCTGCCAGAGACGTCAGAAAATCGGTAAAATGGACCGAATTCCGGTTGGCCCAGGGCGCAATGGCGCCTTCCCGGAGGGTAAGATCCGGATCGGGAATCACCAGCTTCGGATCAAATTCCGTGGTCGAACCCAGCCCGTCGCAGACGGGACAGGCGCCCCGGGGTGAATTGAAAGAGAAACTTGCCGGCGTGAAGGCCGGATAGCTGATGCCGCACGCAATACAGGCCGCCTTTTCACTGAAGAGAATCGATTCACCACCCGGGATATCGATGTGGACCAGCCCTCCGGATCTTCCCAGGGCCAGTTCCAGGGAATCGGCCAGCCGGTTTCCGATATCCGGCTTGATCACCAGGCGGTCCACGACCACATCGATGGTATGCCTGCGGTTTTTGTCCAGAGACGGAACCGCGTCGATTTCCATGATTTCGCCGTCGATCCGGACCCGGGAAAAGCCTTCTTTCCGGAGCTGCTTCAGGAGTTTTTCCTGGGTTCCCTTCTGCCCCGTCACCAGCGGGGCCAGAATCACCAGGCGGGTTTTTTCGGGCAGGGCCATCACCTGATCCACGATCTGGTCCAGGCTCTGGGACGTAATGGGCCGGCCGCACTGGTGGCAATGGGGAATCCCGATCCGGGCGTACAGAAGCCGGAGGTAGTCATATATTTCGGTTACAGTGCCGACGGTAGAGCGGGGATTATGGCTTGCTGTCTTCTGTTCGATGGCGATGGCCGGGGAAAGCCCCTCGATCAGGTCCACATCCGGCTTTTCCATCCGCTCCAGAAACTGACGGGCATAGGTGGACAGGGACTCCACATACCGGCGCTGTCCTTCGGCATAGAGGGTGTCAAAGGCAAGGGTCGATTTTCCGGAACCGGAAAGCCCTGTGATGACCACCAGACGATTCCTGGGCAGTTCCACATCGATGTTCTTCAGGTTGTGCTGCCGTGCCCCCCGGACGACAATCCGGTCTGATCTGTCTGTATTTATTGTATTTTGCATGGGATATGCTGTATTTGGAATGATTGGAAAATGAGTGTAATCTTTAATACTACTTCTTTTCATCCACAATGAAAAGAGGGGAATTCCGTTTTTTTGAAAACCAAAGGGATTCAGCGAAATGTTAAGATTTCATTAGTATTTGGTTAAGAGATTCTACCCTGAATCCGGGAATCTCCTTAAAATCCTTATACAAAGAAAGGGAGCGGAAAAGTGATGTATTTCGGGACAGTTGGAAAGATTTAATCTGTAATGCGATGTAATATCAGCGACTTAAAATCAGGATCGGGAAAGAGGGTAAAAGAGGTGGACCTCAGTTCATCCGATTTGACTCTGAGAGCAGGATACAATAAAAAACTCAGCGTGGCACACTTACATTTCACATATTCCCCGTATAACGGCCAATTTCCGTCACCAGGCTCAGAATCCGCTGTTTGTGTTGATTCTGACAGACACATGTTTATTTCCGCCCATGCAACAGGGACCGAAGAAACAACGCAATCCATGAGAGAAGTCTGGACCGAGATTAAATCTGCCCTCAAGGCACAGATTCCTGCCCACAGTTTCCGGATGTGGATCGAACCGGTGGAGTATATCCGGAGCGAACCGGGAACGCTGGTGCTGTCATGCCCCAATTTTTTCTCCAGAAAACGGGTGCAGGAACATTATCTCGCCATGATCGAAGCCCAGATTCTCAAGCATACCGATGTCACCCGCAAGGTGGTGCTGGAAATCGAGGGAAAAAACGGAAACGGCAGTTCAACACCCGTCAGGAAATCCGTCACCGTCAGACCACCCGCCGCGGTCCAGATGGATCTGCCGGAGATGCCCGGCCAGACCAACGGCGGGCGTTTCCTCCGGAAGGATTTTACCTTTGACCGGTTTGTGGTGAGCCCCGGCAACAACTTCGCCTATTCGGCTGCCCTTTCCCTGGCGTCCCGGAGCGGCATCAGCCAGAACTCCCTGTTTCTCCTGTCGGAAACCGGGCTGGGGAAAAGCCATCTCTCCCAGGCCATCGGGCATCAGATTCTGTCCCAGTTCCCCGGAGAAAATGTCTATTATATCACCGCAGAAGACTTCACCAATGAAATGATCCGGGCCTTCCGCAACAACGGGTTCGAGGCGTTCAAGGAAAAGTACCGCCGTCAGTGTGATGTCCTTCTGCTGGAAGATATCCACTTCCTGAACGGCAAGGAACGGACCCAGGTCGAACTGGGGCTGGCGCTGGACAATCTGTTTGATGCCCAGAAGAAGATCATCTTCACCAGTTGCTATCTGCCGGGGGATATCCCAAAAATGAGCGAGCAGCTCCGGTCCCGCCTGTCCCGGAGTCTCATCTCCAGCATTGAACCGCCCGACTACCAGACCCGGGTCCGGATCCTGGAGCAGATGATGGCCGAAAACGGCTGTATGCTGCCCCGGGAGATTATCCAGTATCTGGCGACGGAACTCTCGGAAAATGTCCGGCAGCTGGAAAGCGGGCTGATCGGCGTTACGGCGCGGACCTCCCTGATGAACTGTCCCGTCGATATCCGACTGGCGGAGGATGTGGTCCAGAATATCACCCGGAAACGGCGTTCCATTACCGTGGAATCGATCAAGCAGATGGTTTGTGAGCACTACAACGTAACAGTGGCGGATATTGAATCCAGATCGCGGAAAAAGGCAATTGTCCACCCCCGGCAGATGGCCATATACCTGGCCCGGAAATATACCGATCAGCCCCTTCAGAGCATCGGCAAAAGTTTTAACCGGTATCACGCGACGGCCATTCACTCGATTGCCGCCATCGAAAAAGGTCTCAAGACCGACAGCGCCGTCCGCAATCAGATGAAATATCTCTGCAAACGGATTGAAGGAAACTGAAAGGGTAAAACCGGGAAAGGGAAATTCCGGAAGGATACTGCAGCAGGCCGGAGAAGGTCCGGAAGAGACAACAAAGCCTCCGGCAGCAGATGCCGGAGGCTGTAAAATAAGGCTCAGTGCATCTTGATATACATGCTGTCAGAGGAGACCAGATCCTCCAGCAGTTCCATCTGTTCATTCTGGTCCCGCTCAATGGCACACTGCAGGCTCAGGGAACAGAATCTGCGGCAAAGCCGATCGTTAAGATTAAAATCTCCAAAACATCCCAGATGATCATCCAACACAATTGCCTTATCTGATCTTTTTTTCATACGCTTTCCTTTTTTAACGCCAGTAATAAAAGCATTTCTTGATGAATCCTGCCGTTGGTCGCCAGAATTTCCGGTTGGTCGATGGAAAACGGGGAACCGGAAAAGTCCGTCACCTGTGCCCCGGCTTCCGCGGCAATCCGTATGCCTGCAGCCGTATCCCAGGGCTTCAGGTTCTGCTCCCAGAATCCGTCAAACCGCCCGCAGGCCAGCGAACAGAGGTCCAGGGCCGCCGAACCGAACCGGCGCACCCCCTGGGCGGCCCGTAAACAGGCAGAAAAACGGGCCATGAGAACATCAAATATTTCTTTGAAATTATAGGGAAAACCGGTCACCAGAAGGCTTTCCGAAACCGCAGCGGTACCGGAAACATGAATGGGTCGGCCGTTTCGTTCCGCGCCCTTCCCTTCAACCGCGGTGAAGAGTTCACCGCTGACGGGATTCAGCACAACGCCGACAAGGACATCATCGCCCCGGGCAAAGGCGACGGAAACAGAAAAGTTGGGTACATTGTGGGCATAATTGGTGGTTCCGTCCAGCGGGTCGATGATCCACCGTGCCTCCGTGTTCCCCTGCTGCAGACCGCTTTCTTCCGCCAGAATGGTATGATCGGGATAGCGGGACCGGATCGTTTCGATGACGGCCTTTTCAGCGCCGATATCGGCTTCTGTGACGAGATCGATCGCCCCTTTTTTGTTGATGCTGGAGAGTTTGCCGAACCGGGAATGGAGCAGACTGCCTCCCGCATAGGCGGCGGCGATGGCAGTTCGCCTGATTTGATCAATATCCATGAAAGAATAAATTATATATTTTTACTCGGATGTCAAGCCATAGATATCAAGTTTTTCAATTTCCCCGGTCATCCGCTGAATCAGCGGCAGCAGGGTTTCCCGCTTTCTGGCCGAAACGGGTATGCCGTCCAGTTTGCCTGCCAGCATCTCCCGTTCCTCCGATGAAACCTTGTCCTGCTTGTTGAGCACCCGGATCACGGCGACCGATTCCAGGTCGAGATCCGACAGAATTTTTTCCACCGAACGGATCTGCTCCTCATAGCGGGGATTGCCGATGTCGATGACATGGAGCAGCAGATCGGCACTGTAGAGTTCTTCAAGGGTCGCCCGGAAGGCAACCATCAGATCCCTGGGAAGGTCACGGATAAAACCGACCGTGTCGGTGATGATCACTTCAATATCCTGGGGAAACCGGAGACGCCGGCTCGTCGGGTCCAGGGTGGCAAACAGACGGCTCTCGGCCATCACATCGCTTTCGGTCAGGGTATTGAGCAGGGTCGATTTTCCGGCGTTGGTATACCCGATGATGGAGATGACGGGCAGTTCCTTCTTGCTCCGTTTCGCCTTCTGCTGCTGGCGCTGCTTGATCACCTTGGAAAGGGACTTGTCCAGGCGGTTGATCCGGTCCCGGACCCGGCGCCGGTTGATCTCCAGCTTGGTTTCACCGGGCCCCCGGCCGCCGATGCCGCCGGTGAGGCGGGACATGGCCGTATTCTTGGTCACCAGCCGCGGCAGGAGATATTTGAGCTGGGCCAGCTCGACCTGGAGCTTGCCTTCCCGGGTCTGGGCCCGCTGGGCAAAAATATCGAGAATCAGCTGGGTCCGGTCGATCACCTTCAGTTCGGTCTGATCCGTAATGGAGCGGATCTGGGAAGGATTCAGCTCCTGATCAAAAATGATCAGTGAAATTCCTTTCTGCAGGGCCAGCAGAAGAAGTTCCTGGAGTTTGCCCCGCCCCATCAGGAAACGGGGATCAATTTTCTTCCGCTGCTGCAGCACCGTATCTGCCACATGGATGCCGCCGGATACGGCCAGTTCCCGGAGTTCCGCCAGCGAGTCTTCCGCTTCCCGCCGGGGGGCCGTGGTGACACTCACCAGTACCGCCCGCTCCTGCCCTTTTGCCCCCGTGTAAAGCGCCCGGAGCTGTGCCAGTTCATTTTCCAGCGCCCGGATCATGGCCGAACAGCCCAGGTTCAGCTGATTGGGGGGCAGCGGATCGAAAATCCGGTACGGGTTTTCCGGAGAACCTTCCGGAAGAATGTGGCCGACGTGAACCTCCCGCACACCGCCGTCGGGATTCATGGTCATGGCGGCCATCAGGTCCAGCCGCAGGAGGGCAAGGTCCGTCAGGTCATCGGATGTGAGGGCTTCATCCTTGAGATGGGTATGGATACACCGGATTCCCTTGAGACGGCCCGGCAGGGTCCGGTAGTCGGGCATGTCCGGTATCACGATCTTCTGGGCATCCCCGACAATGACACAGACGACCTTTCCGTTCCGGTCGATGAGGATACCGACCTGGCGGTGGAGTTCATGGGAAATATGGGAAATATCTCGGGCCAGATCCGGTGTAATCAGGAATTCACCGGGAATGCGGCGGCGATAGAGGTTTTCAAGCCTGCGTGTCTGGCCTGACTTGAGGCCGCTGAGGTTTCCGTAAACTTTTTTCATGACATACTGTCGGGCAGCATTCCTTCGGAGGCTGCGTTTTCAAACCGCGTATACTGGCCGATAAAGGTCAGCTTGGCAACCCCGATGGGGCCGTTCCGCTGTTTCCCCAGGATAACTTCGGCCATGCCCCGCTCGGGATTGTTTTCATCCTTGTTGTAGACTTCATCCCGGTAAATAAAGGCCACCACGTCCGCGTCCTGCTCAATGCTGCCGCTTTCTCTCAAATCCGAGAGCATGGGACGCTTGTCTCCCCGCTCTTCCAGTTTGCGGTTGAGCTGGGAAAGGGCAAGAACCGGAATGTTCAGTTCCTTTGCCAGAGACTTCATTGATCGGGATATTTCCGAAATTTCCAGATCGCGCCGTTCCACATTGGCACGACCCCGCATCAGCTGGAGATAGTCGATAATCACCAGCCCCAGCCCTTTTTCGAGTTTGAGCCGGCGGCACTTGGCCCGGATATCGACGGAGGTGAGATCCGGCGAATCATCGATATAAATGGGGCTGTCCGAGAGAACACTGGCCGCATTGGTCAGGGCATCCCAGTCTTCCCGGCTGAAAAATCCGCTTCGCAGCCGGTACGAATCGACCCGGGCTTCGGCACAGAGCATTCGCATGGAGAGCTGTTCCTTGGACATTTCCAGCGAGAAGACGGCGACGGGAACACCGGCATCCACTGCCGCGTTCCGGGCGAGGTTGAGTGCAAAGGCGGTCTTTCCCATGGAAGGCCGGGCCGCAAGAATGATCAGATCCGACGGCTGAAAACCCGCCGTGAGCTGATCCAGACGGGTAAACCCTGTCGGTACGCCTGTGACCAGGGATTTGTTTCCCT
>JBEPXL010000003.1:0-25883 GCA_041641935.1 Desulfobacteraceae bacterium
TCATTGTCTCCACCAATACCGGCATTCCCCTGGTCCTTCAGAAAGAATCCAAGGCGGGCGCGGCCTTCCGCCGGATCGGCATGCGCCTCAACGGTCAGGTGGACCTTCCCATTCGTGTACCCCAGACGCAGCAGGGATTCCTGAAAAAGATTCGCACCAAACTCAGGCTCGGACGATAGGGGGGCGCATGTTAAACGCACTGTTTCGCAAAGTCATTGGCAAAAACGAAAGTAAGGAAGTTGCCAAGAAGCGCCTCAAGTTTGCACTGATCTACGACAAACTCGAAGTTTCCGAGGATATACTGGCCGATCTGCACCGGGATATTGTGGAGGTCATCTCCCGCTATTTTGAAATCGACCATGATTCCCTCAAACTCGATATTCGCCGTTCCGATGAACTCTCGGCGCTGGTCGTCAATACGCCGATTCTGTCCGCCAAGCGGAAGAAACAGCAGCAGCAGTCAGACAACAGGAAAAAAAACAAAAAGAAATAACGTCATCTGCGTCAGCCGGCAATCCGATTGATCCGTTCCCCTTTGCGGGTGATCACCACCTCTTCCAGCGGAATATCCACACCGGCTTTTTCAATTCCTTTTTTGACGATGACGGGAAGGGCGGCACAGCAGGGCACTTCCATGTAGGCGGTGGTCACACTGCGGACACCGGCCTGCCTGAAAATTTCCGCAAACTTCTCCACATAGGCCTCGGCATCATCAAATTTGGGGCATCCCATCATGACGACCCGGTCCTTGATCAGATCCTGATGGAGCGCCGCAAAGGTTACGGCGGAACAGTCGGCCAGCACCAGAATATCGGCCCCTTTCAGAAACGGCGCATGGGGCGGAATCAGCCGGATCTGGATGGGCCAGTGGGTGAGCGCGGACGTCAGTTCCCCTTCCTGCGCCGAGGGCGCTTTGGCGGTTTGCGCTGTGGCATGGGGCGCAAAAACCTGGATCCCGGCGGACGGACATCCTCCGGAGGCCTTCGGCTTTCCGCTTTCCTTTTCCAGTTCACTGAGCCGGGCCTCCACGGCGGCTTCGTCAAACTCCTCGGCTTCCCGTTCAATGATCCGGAGGGCATCCTGGGGACACTCCCGGAGACACGCGCCCAGTCCGTCGCAGTACTCGTCCGAAACAACACGGGCCTTGCCGTCCACGATCTGGAGGGCTCCTTCGGCACATCCCGACATACACTGGCCGCAGCCGTCACACCGTTCTTCGTCGATTTCAATAATTTTTCGCATTACTTTCATGGTATATCCTCCTGCAAGGGTTTCTGTATTCAGATTTGATTTGATTTGACTCCCTTTTTATACCCATAAGGTTAACAGTGCCTTGACCTATGTCAAAAATGCGGATGATTTCCGCTGTTTTCATCCATGACCCCGAAACCGCCGGAGTAAACACCCGATGAAACCGAAGATTACCCCCCATACCCGCCTGCACCCGCTGGCCATCTCCTCCATCGCCATTGCCGGCGTTCTCTTTGCCTATCTCTGGGGAATTCCGTTTCTGGACCGGATTGAACTGGACCTGGTCGATCTCCGGTTCCGGGTCCGGGGAAACATTGCCCCGGGACCGGAAATCGTACTGGCGACCATCGATGAAAAGAGTCTGGAAAAAGAGGGAAAATGGGTCTGGCCCCGGGCGAAGATCGCCGCGCTGGTCGACCGGCTCACAGCGGCGGGGGCGAAGGTGATCACCTTTGATATCGGCTTTCTGGAACGGGATACCGTCTCCGTCATGGTATCCGAAAGTCTGGAAAAACTCGGTCTTCCGCCGGAAGAGGCGGTGCTGGTGCGGCAGAATCTGGATTATGACCGCATGCTGGCCGGGGCGATGCAGCGGGCCGGAGAGGCCGGGGTCCGGGTGGTGCTCGGCTATTTTTTCCTGACCGACGCGCCCCGTGCGATCCCGGCGGAAGAAACGGCGCAGCTGGAAAAAAGAATCAGCGGTTCAGCCTATTCGATCAAGCAGTTCACCCCCGGAACCGAAGAGAGCCCCTACCTGATCCGGGCATTGAAACCCCAGGCCAATATCGGCATCATCGCGGATGCAGCCCCCTATGCCGGGCATTTCAACATGATCCCGGACCCCGACGGGGTCGTCCGGTCGATTCCCCTGGTCATTCATTTCGGGCAGAATCTGTACGCCCCCCTGTCCCTCCAGACGGTCAGCGCCTATCTGGATGCCCCCGTCTCGGTACAGATCAACGCCTACGGCATCACGTCGGTCAAAGTGAAAGGCGTCCGCATTCCGGTCAATGAAATCGGGCAGATGTTCATCAACTACCGGGGGGAAGAAAAGACCTTTCCCCACATTCCGGTGACCGACATTCTCCGGGGAGAAACCGCCCCCGAAACACTGCGGGACAAGATCGTCCTGGTCGGGGCCACCGCCCACGGCATCTACGATCTGCGGGTCACCCCCTTCAGCAATGTCTATCCCGGTCTGGAGATCCATGCCAACGCCATCGACAATATTCTCGGCCGGGAGTTTATCCAGATTCCCGACGGGGCCGTCTTTTTCACCATCGCCGCGATTCTGACAGCCGGACTTCTGCTCGGCCTCACCCTGCCCCGGGTCGATGTGCTGTACGGAACCCTGATCACCGGAGGGCTTGCCGTCGGCTATATCCTGCTGAACCAGTACCTGTTTACCGCTCACGGCTGGATTTTCAACCTGATCTATCCCCTGCTGGTGATGGCGATCTCCTATGTCGGCATTACCATCTTCCGGTATCTTCTGGAAAACCGGCAGAAACGGTTTATCAAGGATGCCTTCTCGTTTTATCTGGCCCCTTCGGTTATTGAAGAACTGATCCGGTCACCGGAAAAGCTGGTGCTGGGCGGTGAAAAACGGGTGATCACCGCTTTTTTTTCCGATGTACAGGGATTTACCAGCATCTCCGAAACCCTCGCCCCCGAAGTGCTGGTGGAACTGCTGAATGAATTTCTGACCGAGATGACGGATATTATTCTGAAGTATGAGGGAACGGTGGACAAGTTCGAGGGGGATGCCATTATCGCCTTTTTCGGTGCACCGGCCGAGGCGGAAAACCATGCCCTGAGCGCCTGCAGGGCGGCCATTGAAATGCAGCACCGGCTGGTGGAACTCCGCCGGATATGGCACAGCCAGGGCAGACCGGAACTGAACATGCGGATCGGCATGTGTACCGGCGAGGCGGTGGTGGGGAACATGGGCTCCAGAAACCGGATGGACTATACCATGATCGGCGACACCGTCAACACGGCCGCCCGGCTGGAGGGGCTGAACAAGTTCTATGGAACCTGTTCCCTGGTGAGTGAAACCACCCGTGACATGGTCAGCGGTGATGTATTCCTGCGGGAAATCGACCGGATCAGCGCCGTGGGGAAACAGCGGCCGGTGACCGTGTATGAAATTATTGATCAGCCGGACACAGTCGGCGAAACAATGCGGAAGACGGTGGAAGCATACGGAAAGGGACTGGCCGCGTACCGGGAACGGGCGTGGGACCAGGCCATTGGCCATTTTAAAACGGCCCTGGCCCTGACACCCGAAGACGGCCCCAGCCGGACACTTCTCGACCGGTGCGGGGAATACCGGAAGAACCCGCCGTCGCCGGGCTGGAACCGGGTGTTTCTGCCGGACAGGAAGTAGAACCTCCGGGGCGGGATCGGACAGAAGCGATACACGGGCGCTCCTGTCCGATCCACTCCGGAACTTAGGCTATTTGCGAAAATGAATATTACTCTGAAGTGGCAATAGAATTGCAGTCACAGCATGGTTCAGGGTTTCATTCATCGATTGTGACCGTCAACAATTTCACCATCGGTATGATTATTGACGCAAATAGCCGGTCTGTATCCTGCACAGTTTACAGACCGGCCTTTTCTTTCAGTGTTTCCACCATATTGGTCTTTTCCCAGCTGAATTCCGGTTCACTGCGGCCGAAATGGCCGTAGGCGGCGGTTTTTTTGTAGATCGGCCGCAGCAGATCCAGGTAATCAATGATTGCCGCCGGCCGCAGGTCGAAGGAATCCAGTACGATCTCCTTGATCCGGTGATGGGGAAGTCTGCCCGTGCCCATGGTATCGATCAAAACCGATACCGGTTCGGCCACACCGATGGCGTAGGCGATCTGCACCTCGCATTTTCCGGCCAGACCGGCCGCCACCACGTTCTTGGCCACATGGCGTGCCATGTAGGAACCGCTCCGGTCCACCTTGGAGGGATCCTTGCCGGAGAAACATCCGCCGCCGTGGCTGCCGTGTCCGCCGTAGGTATCCACAATGATTTTCCGGCCCGTCAGCCCGCAGTCTCCCATGGGGCCGCCGATGACAAACTTGCCGGTGGCGTTGATGAAGTACCTGGTATCCCCGTCCACCATTTCCCGGGGAATCACTTTCTTGATCACCTCTTCAATGATCGCTTCCCGCAGTTCGGAATGGGTCACATCGGGTTTGTGCTGGGCCGCGATCACCACCGTGTCCACCCGCTTCGGCTGACCATCCACATATTCAACGGTGACCTGGGACTTGCCGTCGGGCCGGAGAAAATCCAGGGCGCCGTTTTTCCGGACGGTGGAGAGCCGTTTACACAGCTTGTGGGCATAAATAATGGGTGTGGGCATCAGCTCCGGGGTTTCATCGGAAGCAAAACCGAACATCAGGCCCTGATCACCAGCGCCCTGTTCCTCGTATAGTCCCTGACCGGCATTGACCCCCTGGGCAATATCCGGAGACTGGTGATCGATGCTGGTCATCACCGAGCAGGTCTGCCAGTCGAATCCCATCTGGGAGGAACTGTAGCCGATCTCCCGGATGGTGTCCCGGACCACCTGGGGCATGTCCACATAACATTCCGTGGAGATTTCACCGGCGATGAATGCCAGACCGGTGGTGACGAGGGTTTCGCAGGCGACCCGGCCGTATTTGTCCTGGGTGAGAATGGCATCCAGGATGGAATCGGAAATGGCATCGGCCACCTTGTCCGGATGTCCTTCGGTCACGGATTCGGATGTAAAGAAAAAACTTTCACTCATGGAAATATCTCCTTGTTCAATGATCCGGATTTGTACAGGGCGTCGTTCTGGAGCGGGAGCCTTTCTGCACAGCGCCGGGATACTGTAAACGGGTTATGGTGTCAGAATGGTATTGTCGATCAGACGGGTTTTTCCAACCTGGACGGCAAGGGCCATCAGCGTCGGCCTGTCAATGACGGCTGTGTCTTCAAGGGTTTCGGTATCGGCAAGGGCAATGTAGTCGATGGCGGTTTCCGGATGGCGGGTGATTTCACTTTCGGCGGCCCGGATAATCTCCGAGGCATCGGTGATACCGCTTTCGACCATCTCCCGCGCCTTCCGGAGTGACCGGGACAGACAGAGGGCCTGCTTCCGCTGGTCAGGGGTCAGGTACGCATTGCGGGAACTCATGGCAAGGCCGTCGGCCTCGCGCATGATGGGCGCACCGATGATGTCGATGCCAAAATTGAGATCCCGGACCATCTGCCGGATGACCAGAAGCTGCTGAAAATCCTTCTGGCCGAATACCGCGGTATGGGGTTTGACAATATGGAACAGCTTGGTCACGACAGTGGCGACACCGCGAAAATGGACCGGACGCGAAATGCCGCACAGATGCGCCGGAAGTTTCTCCAGTGTCACGTATGTCTGAAAATTCCTTCCATACAGATCTCCGGCCTCTGGGCTGAACACCACCGTGGCCCCGGCCTCTTCGGCCAGGCGGCAGTCCCGTTCAAAATCCCTGGGGTAGGCATCGAGATCTTCCGACGGCCCGAACTGGGTCGGATTGACAAAGATGCTGACGACGATTTCATCGCCGTGCCGGATGCCTTCCCGGATCAGCGAGAGATGGCCCTCGTGCAGATATCCCATGGTCGGGACCAGGACGATTTTCTTTCCGGCCGCACGGGTCCGGGTGGCCAGTTCCTGCATCGCTTCAGATGTGGTGACAATATCGATGGTGATTCCCCCTGTCACGTTCAGAATCATACGAAAAAAATGAGCATCCGTTTCTGGTCCGGCGTCATTCCGGAACAGGTGCAGCGTTCTGCAGGCCCGCTGTTACAGAAATGAAGACGGATACGGATCGATCATCCAAACAGTTCTGTTTAAATCAGGAGAATTTGAATGTCAATAAGGAAGGTGGATCGCTGCGATGGATGGGCGATCCCGGCAAAAATCCGGCAGATTCCGGTTCAGTCGGTGATCTCTTCCGGCAGGCCGGACGTGTTTCCGGACAGGACGTCCCTGTGCAGGTGGCTGCGGACTTTTTCCAGTTCGGTTTTCAGCCGCTCAAAGAGAGGCGTTACAGCCTCCGTCTCGCCGTCTCGGCCCTTCTGTTCCATCTGAACCGCCAGTTCCAGGCATGTACTGGCGCCGATGGTGCTGAAGGAACCTTTCAGGGAATGGGCCTGCCGGGCCACCTTCCGGAGATTGCCGGTTTCGATGGCACTGCGGAGTTTTCCGATCATGTCGGGGATGTTGTCGATGAAGAGAGACGAAATGTACTGGTAGAAGGCTTCGTCACCACCAAAATGCTGGAGCGCATGGTCCCGGTCGAGTACCATAGCCGCAGGACCGGTATGCCCGGACGGGGGAAGAACTTCAAACGTCGCCGGTTCCGGACGAACCGTTCCGGCGGTGCAATGCTGCTGCAGGATCGCGACCAGGCGGTTTTTATCCAGGGGCTTGGGAAGATAGGCATTCATACCGGCCGATCTGCACCGGCTCTGCATATCCGGGCTGATATGGGCGCTGATCCCGATGATGGGAATCTCCCTGTTTTGGTCACCGGCCTCACCGCTGCGGATGGCCCGGCTGGCCATCAGGCCGTCCATTTCGGGCATTTCAATATCCATCAGCACCAGATCGAAGTGTTGCCGGGTCAGCCGCTCCAGTGCTTCCTTTCCATCGGTCACCTTTTCCAGGCAGTGTCCGAGGCGGGTGAGAATTCTGCCGTTCATTTCCGCACTGACCGGACTGTCTTCGGCCATCAGCACCCGAAGGGAACGCCGGTCCGGCTGGTCTGTTTTTTCTCTGGAGACGCTGCCCGGGGCCGGTTTGAGAAACAGGAGAAAGGACCAGCTCATGCCGCTTCCCTTTGCAGCATTTTCCTGCAGTTCACCGGCCATGCCGGACAGGATTTTACTGCAGAGCAGCATATCCGGATGCTGCAGTCGCCGGCAGACGTGAGGGCCGCTGCCGGATGCCGGGGCCTGGAATTCTGTTCCGGGAATCTTTCCCTGCCGTGAATCCAATACAGAAAACCGGACCGGAACCGCGCCGTCCACGGCATCGGTTTCATTTGCCGGTTCTGCGGTTTCACGGGTTACCCGGATCATGATTCCCCCGCTCCGGTTCAGCCGGATGGCACTGGTGAGCAGATGCCCCAGAACCTTGCGGATCTGCTCCGGATATCCCTGAACGTTTAGGGGGATTTCGTTGTCCATCTGCAGATACAGGGAAAACCCCCGCTCTTCCGCCTTTTTCCTGAAATGACGCACCGTTTCGCGTACCAGTTGCGACAGATCAAATTCGGACGACTTTCCGAAGCCGGTACTGCCGTCAGGGATATGGCGGTGCCCGCCACTGCGAGGCAGACGATGAGTATCCTGGGTTTCCCGCTGAAGTGTCCGGTTCCGAAGCTGTTCCGCCAGCGCCGCACGCCGTGCCTCCAGCGACAGCAGGGCAAGCCGGTAGGAGAGATGAACCCGTATCCGGGCTTCCACCTCCCAGGGAGCAGCCGTCCGGATCAGAAAGTCCGCCGCACCGGCCGCAAATCCCTCCCGGCAGACCGCCTCCGTTCCGCTGTCACCGAGAAGCAGCAGGGGAATATGCCGGGTTTCCCGTTTCTCTTTCAGATACCGGCACAAGGCAATCCCGTCCACAACCGGCAGATCGACCTCGGCAAGAACCAGGGCGGGCGGCGTCTCCGCAATACATTCCTTTGCACGGCGGCCATCCAGGGCAACCCCGATCCTGAAGGCATGAATCAGCCCGTCCATCAGGCGGTGGACATCGTTCCGGTTACTGACTGCCAGCAGCACAGTACACTGGGAAAAATCATGTATGGAAGCAGGATTCGTCGTACACCCCCCTCCGCCATTCCGGTAATCATGGCAATGGGAAAAAAAGAACGGAAACAAGATGGCAAATACCTCACGTTCATTATCGTCAATCTTTGCCCGAAGTCAAGACTGTCAGCAGGGATTTCCTGTAAATGCCCATTGAATCTGAAAGATAAGGTATGCTACAGTGATTCGCATACAAATCAATCTGTCACTCGCTCTACCCCACTTACTGCATAACCGGACAAAGCAAAAAAATGAACGAAACCATCTCTGCAGGAAACTGTGCCCGCTGCGGCACCTGCTGTAAAAAAGGAGGCCCCTCCTTTCACCATGCGGACCGGCACCTGATTGAACAGGGACGCATTCCCGCCCGTTTCCTGTTCACCATCCGGAAACATGAAATGGTCTATGACAATGTCCGGGAAATGCTTCTGCCGGCGCCCTCCGATATCATCAAAATAAGGGGACAGGGGAAACAGCCGGTCTGCCGTTTTTTCGCGCTTTCCGAAAACGGCTGCACCATCTATCCGGACCGGCCTCTGGAATGCCGGGTTCTCCGGTGCTGGGACACCCGGGAAATAGAAACCGTCTACGGCAAAGACCGGCTGACACGTCAGGATATCCTGGGCAGCGTACAGGGGCTCTGGGATCTGGTTGCCGATCATCAGAACCGGTGCGGATATGAAGAGATTGAACAGCTGGTGCACGGACTGAACAACGGGGGAGGCGGGGAAGCCCGGAGAAGGCTTCAGGACATCATCCACTACGACCGCCACCTCCGGATGGTACTGGTCGAAAAGGAACGGATCAAGGCGGAGATGGCCGACTTTCTCTTCGGCCGCCCGATTGCGGAGACCATCCATGCCTGGGGGGTGCGGATCGAGCAGGACGGAGACCGTCTCCGGATCATTCAGACCCGGCAGCGGACCGGAAGCGTGCCGGTATCTCACGGCAGACGGAGAGGAGCGCATGTTTAATCCCCAGCAGATGATGATCGAGCCCTTTGTGAAAAAACTGCAGAAGACCTACCGGCGGGTCTATGGACATGCGGAACCCCACATCTGCGGTATCCTCGAATGGACCGGCCAGTTTGCCATGGAAAACGTCGCCAACTGCGACGCCCTGTATCACAACCTCGAACATACGATCATGGTCACCCTGGCCGGTCAGGAAATTCTCCGGGGAAAACATCTGATCGAAGGCGGTGTCACGCCGCTGGACTGGCTTCACTTTACGATGGCCCTTCTCTGCCACGACATCGGCTATGTCCGGGGCATCTGCCGGGAAGACGGCGACGGAGTGTTTGCCACCGGTGTCAACGGCGAAACCGTCAATCTCGGCACAGACGGCTCCTGCGCCGCCCTTGCCCCCTACCATGTCGACCGGAGCAAGCTGTTCGTGATCGAACGGTTCGGCGACAATATGCTGATGAACATCGTGGATGTGGATGCGGTGGCCGAATATATTGAGTTGTCCCGCTTTCCCGTTCCGGATGACAGCGATTACCAGGACACGAAAGAGTATCCCGGCCTGCTCCGGGCCGCCGATTTCATCGGACAGCTCGGTGATCCGGGCTATCTCCGGAAAATCCCGGCCCTCTTTTATGAGTTCGAGGAGACAGGCGCCAATGCCCAGATCGGCTACGGAAGCCCCGGGGATATGCGGAACAACTATGCCAAATTTTACTGGAATGTCGTCCGTCCCTACATACAGGATGCCCTCCGGTATCTTCGCATAACCCAGGAGGGGAAACAGTGGATTTCCCATCTCCACTCCCATGTCTTCACCATTGAACACGCACAGGAACTGCGCTAACCATCCGGATACCGTCCGGATAACCGCTCACGAAGGAGGCTGCATGGCTTTTGAAACCATTCTTTATGAAAAAGAAGCGGATGGAATCGGCATCATCGTCCTGAACCGGCCGGATCATTTCAACACCTTCAGTACCCCCCTGGCGCGTGAACTCAACCAGGCCCTGGAACAGATGGAAGCCGATGACGACATCCGCGTGGTGGTGATCCGGGGAGAGGGAAAGGTTTTCTCCACCGGTATCGATATCCGGGAGTTTCCGGAGAAAAAGCCTTCGGAATTTCAGCCCTGGATCGCCCTGATGGACCGGATGCACCTGACCATCGCTGAGATGGGAAAACCGGTGATTGCAATGGCCCACAAGTATGCGGTCGCCAACGGTGCAGGGCTGCTGCTTGCCGCGGACTTCGCCTTTATCGCCGAGGGGACGCAGATCGGTACTACGGCCGTCAATATCGGTCTGCTCTGCACCGGTCCCATTATTCCCATTGCCTATAGCCAGGGAAAGAAAAAGACCCTGGAAATGCTGCTGAGCGGTGACATGATCGATGCGGAGGAGGCGGAACGGCTGGGGCTGGTCAACCGGGTGGTGCCGGCGGACCGGCTGGAATCCGAAACCATGGCCTTCGCCCGGAAACTGGCTGAAAAAAGCCCGGTGGCCATGCGGATGGGAAAGCAGTTCTATTACCGGATGCTGGATATGCCCTTCCGGGCCCGGCTGGATTACAACAGCGAAGTCTTTTCCCGTCTCTGCAATACCGAAGACGCCCGGGAAGGGGTGAGCGCTTTTCTGGAAAAACGGAAACCCGAATGGAAGGGCCGTTAGCGGGAAACCGGGCGGTTTCGGGATTGCTTTTTAAAATTCCGTCATTACCTTATCAGTGATTTGCACTGAAGACAGTATGATCTGAAAACCGCTGCAGATGATCAGCGGCGGGAATGTCAATCCATTCATTAAAAAGGAGGTCTCGTATGGCGGAAATCAAGGCGAAGGTGGTATTGAAACAGAAGGGCGAGGAAGCGTTTGTACCGGTAAAGCAGCTGATGGTGCAGTTGAAGTGGACCCAGAGCGTGGACCTCGATCTGATGGCGTTTTACAAGACCAAGGACGGACAGGCCGGTGGTGTCTTTTCCGACCAGTATCCCGGCGGAAACCGCGGGGATCTGAACACCATGCCGTTTATGCAGCTGGACCAGGATGCGGGCGTGGGCGCGACCGGGGGCGAAAATCAGGAAACGCTGCGGATTACCAAACTGGACGATTTACAGGAGGTCTATATCTGCACCCTGAATTATACCGATGCCGTCGCCGGTAAAGAGGTCTCTTTTGCAGATTATGACGGCCATGTCATGCTGATGGACGACACCGGCGAATCCTTCGGTGTTCCCCTGGATTCCACCGACAAGGGCCATGTGGTGGTCATTGCCAAACTGGACAATTCCAGTGCCATCGGGGCAAAACTCATCAACGAAAACCGGGTGATGTCCATCGGCGATTTTCTGGGCCAGATTCCGGGTGCAGACATCCTGAGCAAATAGGCATCTGGGGGGCGTCGTCGCTCGTCGAACCGAAACGCCCCCTTCCTTTTCCTCCTCTTCCCGTGTCAGTATCCTCTTTCCCCGGTTTCGATGTCCGTCAGCTTTCCGTTTTCGAACCGCAGATGGCGGAGAAGGCCGGTCGGGCCGGGGTTGTAGGTCCAGTCGGATACCTGAATCTGTACGGTCATCACCTTTCCTCTATACTTCCGGAATATCCGTTCCTCCATGTAGGTATCCGTCTCGTCCGGCGGTCCCCAGTCGGCGATGACTTCCGGCTTGGTATCCCCTTCTGAAACTTCATTCAGATCAAGGCTTTGCCCGGCCCGGGTATTTTCAATGTATCCATAGCCCGCAGTCCGGATCCGTTCCAGTTCACTGTCTTCAAACCGGAGAATCCGGATCAGACCGGTGGGACCGGGGTTGTAGAGCCAGTCTTCCACGCTGGTATAAGTTTTGTGCCAATCGTCATGGCTGTACCGGGCGAATTTCTCGATCTGAAAGGTATCCCGCCAGTCCGGCTCTCCGCAGAGGTGCAGCACCTCGGGCTTTTTCATGCCCTCGGAGATGATCCGCCCGCTGCAGCGAAAGGCAAGTGCGGTTCCGGCTGATCCGGATATCAGGATCAGGATAACGATCCAGCTGCGAAAGAGACGTAGCATCTGTTGACTCCTGTGGTGTTCATCTCCCCCCTGTCCCGTCATTGTTCCAGAAGCCAGTGCAGTGCATCGGCTTCATCTTCAAAAAAACGGATTTCCCTCTGCAGCCCTTCGGCCAGTGTCTGGAACATCCGGGCGATGCCAAAATTTGCGGGGCTTGAATTCATCAGCAAGGCCCATTTTCCGGTTGATCTGGAGGGCTGCCTGCGTATGTAGGAAACAAAAGAGAGCATCTCCCTGAAAGAAATATCAAGTGTTGCGTCGGTCATATCCACCATGCCGTTAAATGATGGATCATAGTCAGGATCACCATAATTTTTTTCACTCATGGAAAAGATATCTTTGATTCCTGTCTTCCCGTGATATCGCTGGATGACCAGACGACGATCCGAATCAATAGTATACTCGTGGCGCATGCGTTCGAATCTCTTCCCTCCCGGTGACCTGTGGCATTTTCCGGAAGATGTGATGTAACGGCGTCGGGGTACGCAGGGTTCCATGTTTCCTCCATACATAGTAGGAATCAATCCGGGAGAGTGCAATCCCGTTTCTCCTCTTCCCGCAAAAAAAGCCGGGACCCGAAGGCCCCGGCTTTGCGTCTTACAGTATTGTTCTACCCATTCATTTATCCCCCGGCAGCGACTTTGATGGGCATCCCCATGATCGGCCAGATGATGCCGGCGGCAATACCGGTGACGATCATCAGCATTACACTGGCGGGAATGCCGTAGAGGAAAAATTCGCCGGTGGTGAACTGCCGGGAATCATAGGCGATGGCGTTGGGCGCCGCCCCCACCAGGAGCAGAAACGGCATACCGGCCACGACCAGCGCGGAGAAAAGAATCACCTCCGAGGCAACGCCGAGATAGGGCGCGATGACCAGGGCCACCGGCAGGGAAATGGCGATGGCGGCAACGTTCATGATAAAGTTGGTCATCATCATGACGAAGAAGGACATGCCCAGGACGAAAATAAACCAGTTGGCATTCTGGAACAGCACCAGCCAGTTGACGGCCAGCCATTTGGCCGCACCTGTCTCCCACAGACAGAAGCCGATACTCATGGCCCCGGCGAACAGGAGAATGATATTCCAGGGAACCTCTTCCAGATCATTGATGTCCAGAATGCCGACGATGAAAAACAGAATCGTGGAAATCAGAATGATAGCAGTCTTGTCAACGGGCTGAAGCGCCGGTATAAAAGACCGGAGGGACATGACCAGGATGACACCGAAAATGATGACGGCAGCCACGATTTCCTTCCGGGTGATCCTGCCCTGTTCCGTTGCCAGTTGTCTTGCCTTTTCCCGCAGGCCGGGAATCCTGTCTTTTTCCGGCTTGCAGACCACCATGAAAAAGCCCCACAGCAGAAATGTCATCAGCCAGCCGATGGGAAACATGTAGTAGGTAAGCTGGAAAAAGGAAATATCCTGGTTCACAATATCCTTGTAAAACCCGATTGCCACCGCCCCCCGGGCGGCCCCCAGAAGGGTTACGATACTCCCGGCGCCGGCCACATAGGCCATTCCCATGAAGAGCCCTTTTCCGAACTTGGTCGGCCTGTCTCCTTCACCATAAAGGGCATACACTGCCAGGAGCAGCGGATAAATGGTCGCGGCAACGGCGGTATGGGCCATAATGTGGGTCAGGGCAGAGGTAACCACAAAACAGCCCAGGTAAATCATGCTGGTTCTTTCCCCGACAATGGTCAGCATTTTATACGCCAGCCGCTTGGTCAGACCGGTTTTGGTGAAAACCATTCCGATGACGATAGAGGCGAAAATAAACAGAACCGACGGGTCCATGAAATCCTTGAAGGCAACCTTGGCGGGACGGATCAGAAAGAGAACCTGCAACACGCCGATGGTGATACTGGTAACGCCGATGGGAACAACTTCAAAAACCCACCAGGTGCCGGCCAGCAGAAAAACAGCGATCGCCCCCTTGCCTTCACGGGTCAGCACGAATCGTTCCCCCAGAGGGTCTACGGCATCCGGCCAGGGCGGTGTGTAATAAACGAGAATGAACAGCAGAACGCCGATGCCCATGAACATGTACTTTTTCCAGTCGAAACCATTGCTATTGGCCATTGCCTCACTTGACATAAATCCTCCTCATATCCGGCAGTATTGATTTCAGGCTGATATTCCGTGACAGAGATTCCCTGTTCTCCGGTCTGTTTCGTTCGGTCTCTATATTTTACAGGCAGCGACCGCCTGGGCAATAAACTCAAACACATCCGTAAGCCGCAGAACACCCACGATTCTCCTGCCGCTGGGTTCCGTTACGAGCAGAGACTGATGATGCCCCAGGACGATCTGGTGAATGGCCTCATTGATGGAAACATTCGATTCGACAAACTCACCTTCATCAGGCGTCTTCATGAATGTTTTTACCTTTTTCTCCGCAGCCTTTCTGCATATGTCATGCATTGCCGCATCCCAGAGCTTGAGCTGTTCGAGCATCTGCTTCTGGAAATTCCGGGTAAACCCCAGGTTGAAAGACCGCTTCGGCGGGGCGATCATTTCATCATATTTCGGTTCCAGCGCCCGCAGGATGTCGATCTGGCTGATTTTGCCGACGATCTTCTGCCGATCACGGGAATCAAAAATCAGGATGGCCCGGTGGCGGTAGCGGTCTTTGCCGAAGGCATCCTGGGCCTCCTTGAGAGCGGCAACCGCTTCCGACATCGTCGCATCCTCTGAAACCGTCGCGTATTCCGACAGTGGCACCATCATATCTTCAACAGTTTTAACGTCTGCCATACATCCTCCTCATGTTGTATTTTGATGAAAACGCCGACGCGTTCCGTCCTGTTCTTTCATTTCTGCCGTTCCGTCAGCAGGTGAACGCCAAAAGAGACGTTCCTCCTTTTCAACCGTCTGGACAAATATCTGCAAATCACAACTTACGCAATCCTTTTTTTATGTCGCACTTCCGGCTTTGCGCTCATAGGCCGCCCTGATCCGGCAGATCAGGGTCTCGATATCAAACGGCACAAGCAGGTCGTCAAACGCTCCCAGTTTCATTCCGGCGATGGAAAGCGCGATCTGGTCCGGATGGTTGAGAAGAATCACTTCCGTATCGGGGCTGGCGGCTCTGATCCGTTCCAGAAGGGTCAGCCCGCTTCGCTTCAGGCTGTTCAGGTCGAGAATTACCACATCAATCCCTTTCTCCCGGACAATCTGCACCGCCCTGGTCTGCCGGCTGGCGGTAAATACCTGGTAGGACTCCCGGCGCAGACGCCGTCGCCAGTTTTCCTGCAGCGGACTCCCGCCGTCGATGATCAGAAGGCGAATGGCCATAGATGATTTTCTTCCCCCCATCAAATTCAATGCGCTGGAAGGGAACAGACCGGATTCCCCCTCATCCAGACAGCACAAGGTGAGGATAGCTTACAATATTCATACCAACGTTCCCGCATCCCGCTGCTGCCAGCAAAGTTCCACCGTCGGCACCGCCATCCGGTTTTTACCGCTACCTTTTAAAACGGAATGAAACATTTCATCTGGTTCAATTTGAAACAGAATGAAACATGCAGAATATTTCACTTCTCTGCGCCTGCCGGACCGGCTCTCCTTTTTTTCATCATTTTCATCCTTATGGTATTGCTGAGAATGACTGCCTCACCTTCAATTCAGATCAGGAAGCATCCGGCACTACACCGGGAAAGGACGAAAAATGAAGATAGAGACACAACGAATGGAACAGCAGATTCAGTTTGTTCTGGAAATCGATCAACTCAAACAGATCTGCCGCCAGTCCTACCTGATCGACGGAAACCGGCGGGAAAACACTGCTGAACACAGCTGGCACGTGGCCCTGATGAGCATCATTCTGGCGGAATATGCCGCAGCGCCCCCCGACCGGTTCCGGGTTGTGAAAATGCTGATGATTCATGATCTGATTGAAATCGACGCAGGAGATACTTACTGTTATGACGAAATGGCGAATCAGACAAAGGCCGAACGGGAACAGACGGCAGCGGACCGGATCTTCAGCATTCTTCCACCGGACCAGGCCATTGAGTTCCGGGAACTCTGGGAAGAATTTGAAACCGGAACCACCAGCGAGGCCAGATTCGCCCGCGCACTGGATCGACTGATGCCGCTCCTCCACAATTTTCATACCGGCTGGAGATCCTGGCAGGAACACGGGATTACACGGCCGCAGGTGATCCGGCGATGCGAAAAAATTCAGGAAGGCTCGGAACGGCTCTGGCAACTGGCGCTGTCGGTCATTGATACGGCCGTCCGCCGGGGCTACCTTGCCGCCGGGTAATTTGTACCGAGTGATTTGTGAAGAAAGAGGTTGCTATGAATATGAAACATACGCATGCAGATGCTTATACCGATATAAGGTTTCAACTGCGATGGGACAGCGAGCATGCCCGTCATACCGACTGTTACTTTGGTCAGCAGATCAATCTGTGGCGGGACTTTTTTCCGAATCCGGTAGCGGAATGGATCATGAACCAGTCCGTCGGAAACCGGTCGGAATTTACCTTTGAACCGGGAACAGTGATTCCCGGCAATGATTCGAAGCAGCGGTTTTCCCTCCGCCGGGACCAGTTCAACCGTGATCTTCTGCCCGGACTGCCCGCAGCCCCTCACTTTGGGCGATTCTATCCCAGAGGACTTCTGTCGGGCGTCACCAATGTTTTCAAGGAAAATATTACCCCGTTCCGCTGTGTCGGAGTGGATGAACATACCGTGCAGGTGGATTTCAATCATCCGCTGGCCGGAAAGGCCCTCCGGCTGGATATGGAAATCCGGGATGTCCGGGAGAAAATCTCGGATACCGGCGGTTCCTGCAAAGACTGGATGGAAGTCGTGACGGACGGGCCGGGGATTCAGGCCCGGTGGAACGGAAAGGCCACCGACTTTTTCTCCGATGATCCCTTTGTACGCCCGGACGAGTCCAGGGACACCATCTTCTATGAACAGCCCCGCATGGTGCAGCACATTGATGACACGGCCATTGCCGGTATTTCATGGTATTATGGTCAGCACCTGACACCGGATATGAAGGTGCTCGATCTGATGAGCAGCTGGCAGTCCCACATTCCCGCGGAGATTCCCCTGAAGCAGTTGACGGGTCTGGGGCTCAATGAAGCGGAACTCCGGGAAAATCCGGCACTGACCGATTACCGGGTCCATGATCTGAACGAAACACCGGAACTGCCCTTCGATGACAATTCCTTTGATGCGGCGGTCTGTACAGTTTCCGTGGAATACCTGACGAAACCCTTTGCCGTGTTCCGGGAACTGCACCGGGTTCTCCGTCCGGGCGGGCTCCTTCTCGTCTCCTTTTCCAACCGCTGGTTTCCGCCCAAGGCGATTCAGATCTGGCCGAAGCTCCACGAGTTCGAGCGGATGGGACTGGTGATGGAATACTTTCTCGAGTCGGGACAGTTTACAGATCTCGCGACCTGGTCCCTGCGGGGAATGCCCAGACCCGAACATGACAAATACTACTGGGAACTCATGTTTTCCGATCCGGTCTATATTGTCCGGGGGCAAAACCAGTAACCAGTGAACGGATCACAACCTTTGCTGTATAAGGAGGTTTCCATAATGACGCTGCACGATTATTTTGAGAATACCAAAGGAACCGGCGTACTGGCAACAGCGGACAAGGACGGCAAAGTCGATGCCGCCGTCTATGCCAGACCCCACTTTCTGGAAGACGGCTCTGTGGCAATGATCATGCGCGACCGTCTGACCCACAACAACCTGCAGACCAATCCCCATGCCGCCTACCTTTTCATCGAGGAAGGCAGGGGCTACCGGGGAAAACGGCTCTTTCTGACCAAGCTGCGGGAGGAAGAGGAGAGCGAACTGCTCTATGAACTGAAACGGAGAGAACGCAAGCCCGCTGAAGATGCCAAACGGGGGGATAAATACCTTGTCTATTTCAGGGTAGATCAGGAACTTCCCCTGATCGGTTCAGGAGAATAACCGCACCGGCCGGTCTATCCCGTGGACCGGCCCTGTTTCCCGTTTAACCGGCAGGATGCGCCCGCCCCGCAGTCCTTCCTTCCCCCGGTACAGAAAAAGAAAGTGCCGGCCAGCCGGCTCAGGCAGGAGCGGAAGAGTACAGGGAATTCTGAGGCTACCGCTGTCCTTCGTAGGGATACCAGTCACCGGTCCGGAGGTTTTCCACCTTCATGACCGCGATTTCGTTGGTGCTGGTGTTGAAAATGACCTTTCGCCCCTTTCGCCCGCCGATATCTTCCGAGGCGATCATGATCCGCTTCCGGGCCAGAATCCGGCGGGCGACCCGGATATTCTCTCTGCCGATGTCATCGGGTGAGATCTCCGGATTGTAGGCGCCGCCCAGGATCTGGGCCTCCAGGTGTTTCGTGCGGGCTCCCTGGTCCACCATCATCCGGATCAGGGCAAGGGTCGATACATTGCCGTACCGGGCGGTTGCCTGACGCCGGTCTTTTATCCAGGGCAGCTGAAACAGATTCATGCCGCCGATGTTGCGCTTCCGGTCATACAGACAGACCGCGACACATGATCCCATGACGCCCGAAATAATGGTCGGGCGGGTGGCAAGAAAGATATACCCCGGCTCCAGAAAATAGTTGACTGTCGCCGGATCACTGCTGTTCACCGTTATTCACTCCTTCAGACGGACAGGAATTTCCGGGGTCATGACCTGCTCCGCTGCGCATCGCTCAGCGCCTGGATCATCCGCCGGGAAATCTGGGGCAGCGGAACCACCTCATCGGCGGCGCCCATCTTGATGGCTTCCTTGGGCATACCGAAGACAATACAGGTGGCTTCATCCTGAACCAGGGCCCGGCCTCCGTTCTGCCGGATGGCGAGCAGGCCCTTGGCGCCGTCAGCGCCCATCCCCGTCAGCAGGACACCGACCGCGTTCACACCGGCGTGCCTGGCAACGGAATGAAACAGTACATCCACGCTGGGACGCTGGTAATAGACCGGGGCGCCGTCCCTGATCCGGACCAGATAGTTGCCGCCGCTCCGCTGGAGCAGCATATGCCGGTTTCCCGGCGCGATCAGGGCCACGCCGGGGATGACATGATCACCGTCCGTTGCCTCCCGCACCTCGATCTGACAGACTTCGTTCAGCCGCCGGGCAAAAGCCGAGGTAAAATTCTCCGGCATGTGCTGCACGATCACGATGCCCGGCCCGGAAACCGGCATCTCCTTCAGGATCAGCTCAATGGCGCGGGTTCCTCCCGTGGAGGCCCCGATGGCCACGACCTGATGGGTGGTTTTGAACCGGAATTCCGCCAGGGGCGCTGCATCGGGCGGAATGGCCGGACGCGGGGCCGGGCGCTGGACCTGGGCCGAGGCCGCCGCCCGGATGGCATTGACCAGGCGACGGGATACATCGACGGTGGAGTAGGCGGTTCCGGGTTTGCAGAGAACCTCCACCGCCCCCAGTTCGAGGGCCTTGAGAGCGGTTTCGCTGTTGCGGGGGGTCAGCGAACTGAGGACCACCACTGGCATGGGATGATACTTCATCAGCTTGACCAGAAAAGAAAGTCCGTCCATCCGGGGCATTTCCAGATCCAGGGTGATCACATCCGGTCGCAGCCGGACGATCTTGTCCCGGGCGACGTAGGGATCCACGGCGCTTCCGACTATTTCGATGTCACTGTACCGGGAAAGTTCCGCCGTCAGAATTTTCCGGACCACGGCAGAGTCATCTACAATCAGCACTTTAATCATGGATTCATCCGCACCGGCGCAACATCCGGATCATCTTCGCCGTTTTCTGACGACGGTATCCCCCGTACCGTGAGATGCAGATCACAGGCGCCCTCGTCCAGAGACAGCTGCACCCGGTACCCGGCCGATGCCGCCGTCTCCGCGTCCGCCGGTTCGTCCCCGCCGGCGATCCGGGGCGGCGCCACATGAAAGATGGCCTGTTTTCCGGCAAATCGGGGCAGGAAATTGCCGCAGATGACATTGATCAGTTCTTTAAGAGCATCCTCCTGCTGTTCGACGGTGGTTTCGCCTTCTTCCACGCCGAGCATGTTTCCGGTCAGTTCCGGCAGCATGGGTGCGGTAACCGTCAGAAAAAGGGTTCCGGAAAAGGGTCCGTCAAAGGAGACACTGGCACTGACCGCCGCATCCGGGTCCAGGGGGGGCCGGTCATCGTCGGGAAAGGAGAAGACAAAGGTCAGTTTCCCCAGAACATCCTCGGCAACTTCATAGAGCAGCCGCTCAGTCTGTTCCTTCATCGGCATTTCCTATCCTCATAATATCTTTGACCGTATCCCGAATCGACTCCGGCGTGAACGGCTTGTGGATAAAGGCGGCCCCTTTGTGGGTCAGACGTTCAATGCGGGTATCACTCCCCTCGGTCGAGATGACCACCACATGAATATCCCGGAGTTCGGGAAGACTCCGCATGTGGTCGATCATTTCCTCCCCGTTCATCACCGGCATGTTAATATCCACGATCACCAGGTCGATCCAGTGCTGCTTCAGAATCTCCAGACCTTCCTGTCCGTTGGCCGCCTGATAGATATTCCCCAGCGGTAGACCGCTCATCTGCATTGTCTTTCCAATCATCGACCGCATGACGCTGCTGTCATCTACAACCAGGACATTGATTTCCATCGATGAACCCCTTCGGTATGGTAGAAACGCCGGACACCGGAAAAGCGGGTCTTCTCCCCGCCTCCCCTGTCCGGACATCGCTGTTTATCGACTGCTGCGTTTTTCACTGTCTTCCCCGCCGTTTCCTAAAAATCCTCAAACAGATCCTTATCGTCCTCATCGTCGCCCAGGGCCAGTCGGGAAGCTCCGGTCTCTTTGGAATGCTCCGGAAGCGCCCTGCCACCGGATGTAACAGACCGGGGCCGGACAGTGACCGGCTGCACGATTTCTGTCCGCAATTCGTTTTCCTCTCCGGCATCCGGGGCTTTGCGGGCCGGGGCATTTCTCCGGCCCACAAGCCCGACCAGGTGGAGTACCAGATCTTTCAGATCCTGAATCTGCCCCTCGATCTCCTGAATGGCCGCCGATGTTTCCTCTGCGCTGGCGGCGTTTGCCTGGGTAACCCTGTCAATTTCTCCCATGGCATTGGTGACCTGTTTGATGCCTTCGGCCTGTTCCTGGGATGCCGCTGTCACTTCACCGAGCAGCTCTCCCACCTTCCGGGCCCCGTCGGCCACCCGGTCAAAGGCGGTATTGGTCTGCCGGGCCAGCTCCGTACCGTTCCGGATTCCCTGGATGGAGGCTTCAATGAGCGAAGCCGTATTCCGTGCCGCATCACTGGAGCGCATGGCCAGACTGCGGACCTCATCGGCCACCACCGCGAACCCGGCGCCGGCCTCCCCCGCCCGCGCCGCTTCCACGGCAGCGTTCAGGGCCAGCAGGTTGGTCTGAAAGGCGATCTCCTCAATGGTTTTGATCACCTTGCGGGTCTCTTCCCCCGTGGTGGAAATCTCCGACATGGAAGCCGTCAGCCCGTTCATGGCATCTGTGGCTTCAGACACGACCTGAGCGGTTTCGATCATCAGGTCATTGGAATGGCTCACATTTTTTGCGTTCTGCTGGATCATCGAAGCGATCTCCTCCAGCGAGGCGGAGGTCTCTTCCACTGCCGCGGCCTGACGGGAGGCGCCCCCGGTCAGCTGCTGCCCGGCAGCCGACACCCGGTGGGAGGCCATCTCGACTTCCGTGCCGATCACATCCAGCCCCCGGACCACCTCATAGATCGGATTGATCAGAAACAGTTTCAGAATCCCCATCAGAATCAGCACCAGAACCGCGCTCATGGCGATCACTTTGATACTCAGGGAGAGGAGCAGCCGGTGAAGGGCCTCCTCGATGGGCTGGGTGGTAAAGTAGATCTCCACCATGCCGATCCGGCTGCCTTCATACAGAATTTCGGCCTCCTCCACCAGAAAATCACCCGGCGGAATCTCTTCGCTGAACACAACCGGTTCACCGGCTTCATTCCGTTTCCGTGCGCTGATGATCTTTTTTCCTTCCTGTTCCCGGACGATAATCGCATGAATCTTCCGGTTCAGCATCTCCACTTCGATCAGTTCCTGCGTCAGTTCATTGTCCATGAACCAGAGCGGCTTCTGGAGACTGTTTGCCAGCCGCCGGGGAACCGGCGCGATGGATTCCGCAAAATCCTGTTCCAGCCGTCGCTTTTCACTGACATAGTCCCAGACACTGAACAGGGCGGCAATCAGGATGGAGACGATAACCATGATGACAGAAATCTTTCCCAGCTTTTTCCGCACTGCCTCCTGCTTCATGAACAGTTCTCCTTCTCTTCTGCTGATCCGCTTCGCACCGTTACAGTTCTTCCCTTCACAGTATCCATTTCATGTTACTGCTGCTGATGACCACCTGACCGGTCAGGAGATCGAAATGAACCGTCCGGCTTGCCGTTCCGCCGATATCTTGCGACTCCAGGAGAACATTGTTCTTCCACAGAATTTTTTTGAGCATAATGTAATTCCGCTCTCCGATCTTGAACATTTCATTGTTGCTCAGGGGACGGCCGCATCCGGCGGCCTTGATCACCATCCGCTCCTTTCTGCCGCCCAGTTCGTAGACCGACCGGAACAGCCGGGGTACACCGGTATCGACAAACATATAGGGATTGTCCTCCGCCTTCTTCGGATTGATTTTCGACAGCGGCAGCATGGCATGCAGAAGACCGCCGGCTCTGGCCACAGGATCATAGATCATCAGTCCCAGACAACTCCCCAGGGCATGGGTCACCAGCATGTCTTCTTCTGTACCGACTTTCATATCCCCCACTAAAACAACATGTCTCATTGACGACTACCCACGCTGTGAAAGGTCATTTTTGATAGACGGCGGGGCGGACATACTTGAACGAATGCTTCACAGCCGACAACCCTTCGGAGTGGCCGACAAACAGATGTCCTCCCGGCTCCAGAAGCTCCCAGAACCGGTTAATCAGCCGCTGCTGTGTCGGCCTGTCAAAATAGATCATGACATTGCGGCAGAAAATGACCGTAAACGGCCCTTTCATGGGCCAGGGGTCCATCAGGTTCAGCCATCCCAGCTGGACCATGGCACGAATGCTGTCCTTGACCCTGTAATACTTGTTGCCTTCTTTCTGGAACTTGACAAAATATTTCTGCAGGAGCAGGGGCGGCACGTCCCGGATCAGCTCTTCGGTATAAACGGCATCCCGGGCCTTTTCCAGCATCCGCATGGAAATATCGGTGGCCAGAATCTTTATATCCTTCCGGTCGATATCATACACGTGTTCCCGGAGCAGCATGGCCAGCGAGAAGGATTCTTCACCGGAGGAGCAGGCAGCCGTCCAGAACCGCATCCGCCGGACACGCAGCCCCGGCAGAATGTGATCGCACAGGTACCGGAAATGTTCCGGCTCCCGGAAGAAGTTGGTCTTGTTGGTGGTCATGACATCGACCATGAAACTCAGTTCGTGATGCCCCGCCTTGCTTTCGATATACTGGATATAGGCATCAAAGCTCTCCAGCTTGAGGACGCGCAGCCGTTTCATCAGCCGGGCCCGGACCAGGGCCTGTTTGCCTTCCTTCAGATTAATACCGCACAGTTCATAGACAAGCCGGCTGATTTTTTTGAACTGCCTGTCGGTCAGTTCAGCAGACATGAGGTTCATCACGTTCTCTTTCTTGAGGGCAGTCCGGCAGACGGAGAAACCGGACTGCCCGATCCGCTGCTACCTGTGGGCGAGCCGGACCAGGCCGCCGACATCGATAATCAATCCGACCCGGCCGTTGGGCATGATGGCGCTGCCGGATATGCCGGGTATGCTGCCCAGGGTTTCCCCCAGGGTCTTGATGACGATCTGCTGACTGCCGATCAGTTCATCCACCAGGAGCCCGGCCTGATTCCCGTCGTTTTCGACAATCACGGCAATGGCGTCGGTCAGTTCCCGGACAGCGCCTTCCATCTGGAACAGTTCCGCCAGATGGAACAGGGGAATCAGCCGGCCCTGCAGCCGCAGCATGTCCCCCTTGTGCAGCACGGTAGAGAGATCCTCCCGCCGCGGCTGGACAGACCGGACAATGGAAATGGTGGGAATCACATACTTTTCATTTCCCACCCGGACCACCATGCCGTCGATGATCGCCAGGGTCAGCGGGAGACTCATTTTAAAGATACATCCCTCATCCGGTTCGGCCTGTATTTCCACATGTCCCCGGATGGCTTCAATATTGCGTTTTACGACATCCATACCGACGCCCCGGCCCGATACATCGGAAACGATCTTGGCGGTGGAGAACCCCGGCTCGAAGATCAGGTTGTAGACCTCCCGTTCGCTCAGATGATCGCCGTCTCCGATCAGCTCCCGCTCTCTGGCTTTGTCGAGAATGGTTTCGCGGTCGAGACCCCGGCCATCGTCCCGGACTTCCACCACCACGTTACCGGCGGAGTGATAGGCCGACAGATGGACCGTACCGTGGCGGGGTTTTCCCTTCCGCTCCCGGACTTCGGGCATTTCAATCCCGTGATCCAGGGCATTGCGGACCATGTGAACCAGGGGATCATTGATAATGTCCACCATATTCCGGTCGATTTCCGTATCTTCCCCTTCGGTCACGAAGATGACATCCTTGCCGACTTTGCGTGACAAATCCCGTATCAGCCGCGCCATTTTCCGGAACGTGGTCTTGAGGGGAATCATCCGCATGGACATGCTCATGTTCTGGAGTTCGCGTACAATCTTTGTGGTATGGGCGACCTTTTTCTGCAGTTCATGATGACGGCTCCCGACCACCACCTCATCCTGGGCGACCATGGAATGGGATACCACCAGCTCTCCGACCATGTCGATGAACCGGTCCAGACGGTCAATGGGAACCCGGATGGATGACTCCACCACCTGACGGGCGGCAGCAGGTTTCTGGGGGGAGGAACCTTCGGCCGTCTCTTTCGGGGGCGTTTCGGAAGGATGATCCATTTCCACCGGTTCCGGTTCCCGGGGGCCGTCCGGCGACGCTTCCCCGGTGACCGGCGCTGCCGGTTCTTCCGTCACCGGCTGTACGGAAAGCGGCTCATCGACGGTATCGAGAATGCCGGCGGCCTCGGGATCAGCCAGTATTGCCACCAGTTCATCATATCCCTTCGGTTTGCCGAAGGGGCTGCCGCTCAGGGAACTTTCCAGCCCCCGGAACAGATCCTTCAGCATATCCACCGACCGGAGGGCCAGGTCGGGATAATCCCCCGCATACCGGATTTCTCCATCCCGCACCCGGCTCAGCACCGACTCGGCCAGATGGGCCAGTTCGGTCATCAGCGAGAGTTCAAAAAAGGCGGAAGTGCCTTTTATATTGTGAAAGGCCCGGAAGACGGTGCTCACCGCTTCGAGATCCTCCGTATCCGATTCCAGCGCCAGAAGGGACTCTTCCGCATTGGTGATCAGGTCATTGCTTTCGGCGATAAAGGCGCTGATCAGATCCACGTCCATGTCATCGGGCAAATAGTCGTCTGGTTCCACTGCTTCTCCACTTTCCGGGCCTTCCGCCCCCGCCTGGATATTGCCTTCCGCCGCAGCCATGGCCGCTTCGATCTTCTGCCCGATGGCCACGATCGCTTCCTCGGGTATGGTAAAGTCCACAGACGCCTGTTTCTCCGCCAGAACCGCTCCGATCCGGTCCCGCGCACTGCCCACCAGTTTCAGGCAGGCGGGCGGACAGGCCGCATCCCGTATGATGTCAGACAGGATCCGGTCCAGTCGCCGGAGGTCATCAAAATCGTTCGGTTCGATCTGGACAAGGAGGATGGCCGCATCATCCAGGGAGACATCTTCATCAGCATCTTCCCTGCT
>JBEPXL010000004.1:0-25808 GCA_041641935.1 Desulfobacteraceae bacterium
CCTGCCTGTTGCCCTCTCTCCCGGAGAAGCCCGCAGGGAACCTGAATCGGTTGTAATAATATATGCAGTTTATACAGGAGTTTAAAAATTATTACAGATGTATGGGTTTTTGGCATGTATTTTGCTATTACCAGATGTGATCAAATGATTCTTCTGTTAACCCTGTTTACTCCGAAAAACGGAAGGACGACGCCCGTTCGTCCTTTCATCATGATACAAACCGGATCAGTCCATGTAATTCCAATTCCGAGGGAGGACCGATGAAAATGACTGTTAGACTGATGCTCATATCCCTGCTGCTGATATGGCCGGTAACCGGCATCTCCTTTGCCGGGCAGCCGGAGCAGGAGATTGCCCCGGGCCGGAGCATGGCCCAGCAGGCGATGCAGCAGCGGGAACTCTGGATCACTGCCGACCATTCCAAACATGAAATACTGCAGCAGGAATTCACCTCCGGCCCGGAAGTGACCGAAGCCTGCCTGTCCTGCCATTCCGAGGCGGCGGCCCAGTTCCATAAAACCATTCACTGGACATGGCTCGACCCGAACGAGCCGGAGGAAGAACGGATCGGCAAGGCCGGTATATCCGTCAACAATTTCTGTATCAGCATCCACGGCAACGAACCCCGGTGCACCTCCTGCCATGCCGGATACGGCTGGAAGAACAGCCAGTTCGATTTTACCGACGAAACCAAAGTGGACTGCCTTGTCTGTCACGAGCAGACCGGAACCTATAAAAAGTTTCCGGCGGGTGCGGGAAATCCGGTGAGCGAGCCAAAGGTCTTCAAGGGGAACGGGAAAACCTACCTGCCGCCGGACTGGAACGCGGTGGCCCAGAGTGTGGGACGACCCTCCCGGAAAAACTGCGGCACCTGCCATTTCACCGGCGGCGGCGGCGACGGCGTCAAACACGGCGACATGGATACCTCGCTGATGAAGCCGAACAGGGAACTGGATGTCCACATGGGCGTGGACGGGCAGAATTTCGACTGTTCCCGGTGTCACACCACGACCCTGCACAGGATCGCCGGCAGAACCTATGCCACCCCGGCGGCCACGGAACGGAAAAGTCTGGTCGAGGACGATCTGGCCAGCAAGATCACCTGTGAGTCCTGCCATACGGACAAGCCCCACAAGGCAGGCGTGAAGGCAAATGACCATACGGACAAGGTCGCCTGCCAGACCTGTCACATTCCGACCTATGCACGGGTCAACCCGACCAAGATGTGGTGGGACTGGTCCACCTCCGGGCGGAAGAAGGACGGCAAACCCTACAAGGAAAAGGGGCCCCACGGCAAGGCGAGCTATGATACCAAAAAGGGTGACTTTGTCTGGGAAAAGAACGTCCGGCCCGAATACTTCTGGTACAACGGCTCCATCAAGTCCGTCACCGCAAAGGACATGATCAATCCCGCCGGACCGGTACAGATCAACTGGCCGGTGGGCAGCCCGGATCAGGAAAGCGCCCGGATATCGCCCTTCAAGGTCCATCGCGGAAAGCAGCCCTATGACAAGGTCAACAAGACCATCCTGATTCCCCAGCTCTTCGGCAAGAAGGATACCGACGCCTACTGGGCCCATTATGACTGGAAACGGGCACTGGCCAGCGGCATGGCACATGCCGGGCTCGAGTTCAGCGGTGAATATGATTTCGTGGAGACAAGCTATGTCTTTCCGATTACCCACATGGTTGCGCCCAAGGAAAAGTCCCTTTCCTGCGAGCAATGCCACACCCGGACCGACGGTCGCCTGGCGCAACTGAGCGGGTTTTACATGCCGGGACGGGATGCCTCCGGCGTGGTCAACACCATCGGATGGGGCGTGGTCCTTCTCTCCCTGGTCGGCGTCATGATCCACGGATTTGGCCGGGTATTCACCGGAAAGAACAGAAAGGAATAATCACCCATGACCACAAAGAAAATGGTGACCCTGTATCTCTACAGCCGGTATGAACGGCTGTGGCACTGGCTTCAGGCAGCCCTGATCGTTGTGCTGCTGATTACCGGATTTGAAATCAATGGAACCTATACCCTGCTCGGCTTTGAAGATGCCGTGGAGATTCACAACTTCATCGGCATTACCTGGCTGATCGCCTTTGCCTTTTTCGTTTTCTGGGTCTTCACTACCGGTGAATGGCGGCAGTACGTCCCCACCACAAAGAAGATGGTTGTGGTGGTCCGGTATTACAGTTACGGCATTTTTCGCGGTGAAACCCATCCGGTTCCCAAACGGAAGGAGGCCAAGCACAACCCGCTGCAGCGGCTTACCTATCTTTCCCTTGCCGCAATACTGCTGCCGTTTCAGATGATCACCGGCATGATCTACTGGGGGTACAACTCCTGGGCGGCCTGGGGGCTCTCCGGGTTCAGCCTGAGTGTCATCGCCCTTCTGCATCTGGCCGGCGCCTTTGCCCTCCTGTCCTTCTTTATCGTCCATCTCTACATGATCACCACCGGCCACACGGTGTTCGGCCACACCCGGGCCATGATCTCCGGCTGGGAAGAGGTGGAGGAAGGGGTGGAAATCGAGGACTGGGAGAAGAAAACCGCCTGAGCCATCTCATCTGACCGATCCTGCTCCTTTTCCGTCCATCTGCCGGCGAACCGGCAGCCGGATGGAATCTGCATGGATCAACCGGGGACATCCCACCACACATCCCCGGCCTGACGGCGTTGCCTGTCCATCGGACGGCAGCGCCGTTTCTGCGTTTCCGCGCTTTACAACCTCCGCGAAGTGTGCGATATACTGTCCGTTACAGAAAAATATAATCAACTTGATTTGTTATATTTATTTTTCATTCTCAGGTATCGGTCCGATCCATGCTTCAGGAACTGTCCATCCGAAATTTTGCCATTATAGATGACCTCCATATCCGCTTTTCAGAAGGCTTTACCATTCTGAGCGGCGAAACCGGCGCGGGAAAGTCGATCATTATCAATGCCGTGAACCTGCTGCTCGGCAGCCGGGCCACCGCCGCCTTCATCCGCACCGGCGAAGAAACCGCGGAACTGGAGGCATCTTTCTACATTGCGCCGGAGAGCCGGGCGGCAAAGCTGCTGGCCGAAAACGATCTGAACCCGGATGACGGATTGATTGTCCGGCGGATCATCGCCCGGAACAACCGGCACAAGATCTACATCAACGACCGGCTGAGCACCATGAAACTGCTCGCCGCCCTGACCGAAAACCTGGCCAGCATTTCCGGCCAGCACGCCCACCAGGGGCTTCTGGATGAAACCCGGCATCTTCAGATTCTGGACCAGTTCGGAAACCTTGTTCCGCTGCGGGAAAAAGTCCGGAACCAGTACCAGGCGATTCTCCCCCTGATCCAGCGGCTCGAAGAGTTGAACGGCATAAAGGACCGCCAGGAGGAACAGCTGGAACTGCTCCGGTTCCAGCAGGAGGAGATCCGGGGGGCGGATATCCGGACCGGCGAGGATGCGGAACTGGAACAGGAACTGCTGATGCTCAAAAACGCCGAAACCCTGTACCAGGCGGTTCACGGCGGCATCGAAGAGTTGTACAGCGCCCAGAACGCCATCGTCGAGCGGCTGGTGGAGGTGAAAAAGCAGCTGGAAAAAGCCTGCCAGATCGATCCGGCGCTGGTTCCCCGGGTGGACGGCATCGCCGACACCACCTTCCGCATTGAAGACATCGTCGACGGGCTGCGCAGCTATCTGGGCAATCTGGTCATCGATGAAAAACGGATCGAGGCGGTGGACGAACGGCTGCACACCCTCCGGAAGCTGAAGAAGAAATACGGCGGTTCTCTGGACGGTATCCTTCAGCATCTGAAAAAGATTGAAAGCTCTCTGAGCAGTGTGGAAAATGTGACGGAAGAGATCGCCGCCGCTGAAACGGCCCTGGTGGAAGAACAGAAAAAACTGATCGCTCTGGCCGAAAACCTCTCCGGCGAGCGGAAAAAGACAGCCGACGCCCTGTCCGCGAAAGTGGAAGGCGAACTGGCCTCCCTGCGGATGGCCAACACCCGGTTCCGGATCGATCTGCAGCGGATTCCGGCGACCGGAGCGACCCCCGAATGGCTGACGGTGGACGGGGCCGCTGTCACTGAAACCGGCTTTGACCATGCCGCCTTCATGATCGCGCCCAATGTAGGGGAAGAACTCAAGCCCCTGGCAAACATCGCGTCCGGCGGGGAGCTCTCCCGCGTGGTGCTGGCGCTCAAGGCGATTCTGGCCCGGACCGAATCGGTGGAGACGGTCATCTTCGACGAGGTGGACGCCGGCATCGGCGGTAGCGTGGCCGAAATCGTGGGGCAGAAAATCTCCTCCCTTGCCGACTCTCATCAGGTCATCTGCATTACCCATCTGGCCCAGATCGCCAAGTTCGGGGATCATCATTTCCGGATTGTCAAGGAAGTGAAAAGCGGCCGCACCCGGACCACCATCACGCCGCTGGACCGGGAGGAACGGGTACAGGAACTGGCACGGATGCTGGGCGGCGTCAGGATGACCCAGGCCACCCTCGATCACGCGCTGGAGATGTTTCAGGACCGGTGAGGCAGATCTCTCCGGCGGAAAGGGTGTCTATTCGGAGGGTTCGATATTGACGCCGAGAAAAGCCGGGGCCTGCTTTCCCTTTCCCCGCCGGGAGGAGAGGACAAGGACAATCACCGTAAGGAGGTAGGGAAGCATCAGCAGCAGGGAGGAGGGAATATGGGTTCCCATGGCCTGGAGCCGGAACTGGAAGGCCATGACCCCGCCGAAGAGATATGCTCCCAGCACCGCCCGTCCCGGATGCCAGAAGGCAAAGATCACCAGCGCCACGGCGATCCATCCCCGGCCGGCGGAAATGCCGGTGGTCCAGCTCGTATAGGCTATGGTGAGGTATGCCCCGCCCAGTCCCGCGAAAAATCCCCCGACCAGTACCCCTGTCCAGCGGAATGCCGAAACACTGAGCCCCGCCGCCGTCGCCGCGGCCGGATACTCTCCCGCCGCCCGCAGGGCAAGACCGGACCGGGTCCGGTTCAGAAAGAGCCACATCAGCGGCGGAACCAGGAAGGAAAGATATACCAGCATATTGTGCTGGAAAAAGATGGGGCCGATGACCGGAATCCGGGAAAGAAGCGGGAGCGGGTATGCAAGGAATTTCGGCGCTTCAGTTCCGATAAAGGGGGTTCCCAGGTAGTTGGCCAGGCCGGTTCCCAGGATGGTCAGGGCCAGGCCGGAAACGACCTGGTTGCCGTTGAATCCGATGCAGACCAGACCGTGAAGGGCCGACAGGGCCAGACCCGCCATGCCGCCGAACAGAAAGCCGAGGGCCGGACTGCCGGTCATCTGGGCCACCACAAAGGCCGCCAGCGCCCCGCAGATCATCATGCCCTCGACCCCCAGATTGAGGATACCCGACCGTTCGGTAAAGATTTCCCCCAGGGTGGCGTAGAGAACAGGGGTTCCGGACTGGACCGCCGCCGCCAGAAGGGAGATGAGCATTTCCCAGGTCATGAACGCCTCCGGAGAGAGAGACGGTAGTCGATAAAAAAGCCGCCCGCCAGTACGGACAGCAGAATCAGCCCCTCCATGATCTGGCCGAAGGCGGCGGGAACCTGCAGTTCCAGCTGGAGGTTTTCCACCCCCACCCGGAGTCCTGCCAGCAGAAACGCCGCAAAGCCGATATAAAGCGGGTTGAGCCGTGCCAGCCAGGCAACGACGATGGCGGTATAGCCGTAGCCGACCATGATACTCGGCTGGAGACGGTTGAGGGTGGCCGAGGCCTCCACGAAACCGGCCCATCCGGCCAGTGCCCCGCTCAGTGCCATCACCAGCAGAACGAGCCGGCTGTAGGGAAGACGGGCATACCGGGCCGCCCGCACATTTTCGCCGCTGGCCTTGAGTTCGTATCCGAGGCGGGTAAAGCGGAAAAAGACCCAGATGAGAAGGCCGCAGACCACGCAGAGGGCCAGCCCCCAGTGGAGGCCGGTGCCGCCGATACGGTCGATGACGGCGGCCGGGGGGAAGATCGGGGTCATGGGAAACCCGAAGCTGACCGGGTCTTTCCAGGGGCCGTAGACGAGATAGTCGAGAAACAGGATGGCGATGTAGTTGAGCATCAGGGTGACGATAATCTCGTTGGCCCGCATCCGGAGTTTGAGGATGGCCGGAATCAGGCCCCAGAGCGCCCCGGCCGCGAAGGCCACGGCCATCATGGCGGGGATCAGAAACACCGCCGGCAGGCCGGGGAAGGAGAGGGCCGCCCATGTGGCCCCGACCGCGCCCAGGGCATACTGTCCTTCGGCTCCGATGTTCCAGACCTGCAGCCGGAAGGCCACCGCCACGCCCAGTGAGCAGAGATAGATGGGAACCGCCTTGTTGAGACAGTCTTCAATGGCCCACAGGGAGCCGTAGGCCCCCTGAAACAGGAGCCACAGTCCGCGCAGGGGCGGCCGTCCCTGCACCGCCAGCAGGAATGCGCTGACGGCCAGGGAAAACAGAATCGCCCCCGCCAGAACAAGGCAGGAACGCCATGCGGGGCGTTCCTGCCGTTTCGTAATCCTGAGCCACTGATTCATGAGGTGTCCGGTCGGAACAGTGCGAACTTATTCCGTCGTCCCGACAACGCCCTCCACAAACCAGTCCATCCCCAGCATTTCCGGATCAGTGGCGGTTTTTCCTTCGGCAATCCGCTCTTTGCCCTTCTGGTCCCTGATGGGGCCGCTGAAGACATGGAATTTTTCCTCGACGATTTCCCCTTTCCGCTCCAGCACCTGTTTCTGAATCTCCTGGGGAACAATGTCATTGATGGTGCTGATGTCCACAATCCCCTTTTCGATGCCGTACCAGTACGCTTTGGGTTCCCAGGTTCCGTTCCGGACCTGTTTCACCATTTCCGTATAGAAGGGGGCCCAGTTCCAGACGGCGGCCACGAGATGGGCTTTGGGCGCAAAGGCGCGCATGTCCGTATTGTAGCCGATGGAGTAGACGCCCTGTTCCTGGGCCGCTTCCTGGGGGCCGGGGGAATCCTGGTGCTGGGCAATCACATCCGCCCCGATGTCGAGCAGGCTTTTGGCGGCTTCCTTTTCCGTGGCCGGGTCATACCAGGTCTTGGTCCAGACGACCCGCACGGTGGCATCGGGATTGACCGCCTGCGCGCCGAGGGCAAAGGCATTGATGCCCCGGATCACTTCCGGAATGGGAAAGGCGGCGACAAAGCCCAGCACATTGCTTTCGGTCATGGCCCCGGCCACCATACCGGTCAGATAGCGGGCCTGATACATCCGGCCAAAGTAGTTGCCCATGTTGTCGGCGGTCTTGAATCCGGAACAGTGCATGAAGGTCACATCCGGAAACCGCTGGGCCACCTTGAGCATCGGGTCCATGTACCCGAAGCTGGTGGCGAAAACCAGGTCGAAGTCTTTCCGGGCCATGTTGAGCATGACCCGTTCCGCATCCGGCCCTTCCGGAACCTTTTCCACATAGGCTGTTTCCACCCCCTCCATTTCATCGATCACCAGGCGGCCCTGGTCATGGGCGTAGGACCAGCCTGCATCGCCCACCGGTGATACATAGACAAAACCGACCTTCAGTTCTTTTGCCGCTTCCTCGGCCGAAGCCGTTCCGCACCAGAAGATCATCGAAAGAACCAGCGCAAAGCCTGCACCTGTTATCCATTTCCGCATAGCCATCTCTCCCTTCAAAAAAGAATTCCGGCCTGTCTCAGTGCCGCCGGAATCCGATCCAGACATTCAGAAAATGTACGTCACCAGTCTCTGTATACGTCAATCACCGTCCCGTGGCAATCCGCTTTCCCGGCGGAACAGGGACGAATGAACTGTATCCGCATGTTCCGGACCCTTCTGGCCGGTCATGCGCAGCATTTTTTGTATTTTTTTCCGCTGCCGCAGGGACAGGGATCATTCCGGCCCACCTTGGGGGTCGGGCGGACATACTGCTCGATTTTGGGTACACGGGCATCATAGAAGAACCAGTTGCCGTCATCCTTCCGGAATTCCGCCACCTCGTGATGGCGCTGCCGTTTCCCCTTTTCGGTGTAGCGGGCCACGAACTCCACGGTTCCCTCTGTATCATCCGGGGACACCGCCGGAGCGTCGACAATCTCCAGATCGTGCCAGCGGGCATTCCGGGCCCAGGACTCGACGGTTTTCCGGCTTTCGGGCTGCCGCTGCTCCGGATGGGTCGTACCGACAATATAATCGACTTTCTTTTTCACGTAGGCGCTGTACCGGGAACGGAGCAGCGATTCGGGGGTTTGGGGTGTCTGTTCGCCGGAGATAAATGGTTCACAGCAGGCTGTGTAGGCTGTCCCGGAGCCGCAGGGACAGAGTTCCGTTTCCATATCCGATTCTCCTTCTGTTTGCAGGGTCAAGTGGAAGTTTCCTGCGCCGGGCTATATCAACAGGAGACGAAATTGTAAAGAGCCGCTTGCGAATCCCGGTATCCGCCGGCGGGGAAACCCGTGTTCCGGCCCCGGGCGGGACGGGAGAAAATAGGCTTGATATTTCCGGTCTCCCATATTACGGTCCGGTGAGGTTCTGCAGCATTTATGATCTGGACGGGGAGGCAGATAAAATGGCGGTGAAAATCGGAAAAACGCAGGTAGCGGACGGTCTCTACCTGGTGGAGATCCCGGAGGCCGGGCTCTATATCCAGTGCGGATGTCCGGCGGACAGTGTCAAACATCTGATGAAGCGGGGGCTCATCGTCACCAGGGAACGCGAGGGAATCACCTACGAAACCGGTCCCAATGCGGTTCTCCTGTCGGATGTCCTGATCCAGAACGGCAGTTTTGCCAATCTGGCGGAATTTCCCGTGCTCCAGATGCTCTACCGGCAGGGAATGATTCTGCCGGACCATCCCAACAATACCGGCATCAAGCCCCTGCTGATCGGGCTGCCCGAACAGGTGGACGCCCAGATTGAATACATCTACCGGGGAAACTACGGTCTGGACTCCGAGGCGGAGATCACTGCAGCCGGGATTCCGGCGGATAAGGCCCGGGAAATGATGCGGCTGAAACTCAAGTTCGCCTTCGGGAAAATCAGCCCGGCCGAGGAACTCCTCGATACCCGGCGGGTGGACAAGGCGCCGGTGGAACTCCGCAACGGTGTCTTCATCCGCCGCCTGCATCTCAATGTCTTCGAGTTCCGGTACGGCGACGAAACCCTCACCGTGGACCTGAACCTGAATCCCGTTCAGAACTATACCGCTCCCTATCCCCTCGGATTTCACCACATCCACCGGGAATACTTTGCCGTCATCCATTCCGGCGAGGGGGACGGGTGGAACGTGAACCATCCCTGCATGTCGAGCATTCTCATGTTCCAGGGAAAAATCTACCTCATCGACGCCGGGCCCAATGTTCTCCACAGCCTCATGGCCCTGGGCATCGGGGTCAACGAAATCGAGGGCATCTTTCACACCCACGGCCACGACGACCATATCGGCGGCTTTACCACCCTGATGCGCTCCGACCACCGGATCAAGTACTACGCCACGCCCCTGGTCCGGATCTCCGTGGCCCGGAAGCTCTCCGCCCTTCTCTCCATCCCGGAGAAGAGTCTCTTCGAGTATTTCGAGGTCCATGATCTGGAATTCGAAACCTGGAACGACATCGCGGGGCTGGAGGTGAAGCCGGTCTTCTCGCCCCATCCGGTGGAGACGAGTATTCTCATGTTCCGGACCCTCTGGAAGGACGGCTACCGTTCCTACGCCCATTTTGCCGATATTGTCTCCCTGGATATCCTGAAAAGCTGGATCACCGATGACGATACCGCATCGGGGGTGAGCCGGCAGTATTATGAACGGGTACGGGAAATCTACCTGGAAAAGTTCAACCTCAAGAAACTCGACATCGGCGGCGGACTGATTCACGGCGATGCCCGGGATTTCCGGCACGACGGATCGGAGAAGCTGATCCTTTCCCACACCTCGACGGACCTGAACAACGAACAGAAGGAGATCGGTTCCGGGGCGCCCTTCGGCATGGTCGATGTGCTGATTCCCGCAGTACAGAATTACCTCCATCTCTATGCCCTCGATTTCCTCCGCTCCTATTTTCCCACGGCCCCGATTCACCAGCTCCGGATTCTGCTCAACAACGAAATCGCCCTTTTCAATCCCCACTCCATCGTCCTCAAGGACGGGATTCCGGCCCGTGATATTTTTCTGATCCTCACCGGCAATGTCGAGCGGATCCAGTCGGAGAAGGGGATTCACAACATCCTTTCAGCCGGGGCGCTCATCGGGGAACTCTCGGCCATTGAAGACGTGCCGTGCCAGGGAACCTACCGGGCGGCCAATTTTGTGCAGGCCCTCCGGCTTCCCGGAAGTCTCTACCTGGAGTTTGTCAAGCGCAACGATCTCTACGAAAATATCAAGTGCCTCCAGCAGAACCGGGATTTTCTCCAGCAGACCTGGATCTTCGGCGAGGTGGTCTCCTACCCGACCCAGAACCGGCTGGCCAAGGCCATTCAGTCCGTCCGCATCAAGTCCGGCGAGATCGTTCCCTGCGATCTCCATACCGATTTCTATCTGGTGCGGCAGGGCCGGCTCGAATGGTTCTGCGGCGATACGGTCATTGAAACCCTGCTGCCGGGCCATTTTTTCGGGGAAGAGTGTCTGCTGTTCCGGCGGAAGGGAGAACGGGAAATCCGTGCCGGTGAAGATACGGAACTCTACCGGATTCCGGGGGAGATGCTGCTGGATATTCCGGTGGTGCGCTGGAAACTCTTTGAAACCTATCAGAAACGGCTGGAAAGCAATGTCGCGGTCAAACCGGCGGCGTCAGAAGACGGGCCATCGTCTTCAGCAGATCCGGATAGTGAATCGGCTTGATGATGCAGGCATCGGCGCCGGCCCGGAGGCAGATATCTCCGTCCCGGGCCCCGGCTCTGGCGGTGACGGCGACCACGGGAATCCGTCCCGGCCCGGCGGGGCGCTCTGAGCGGATTTCCCGCAGAAAGTCATAGCCGTCCATGACCGGCATCATCATGTCCAGAAGAATGATATCCACCGTCGTCTCTTCAAGGACCGCCAGCGCCTGCCGACCGTCCGCGGCATCCAGTATCTCCACGCCGTGGGGCTCAAGGGCCGCGGCCAGGGCGAAAATGGTGCGGATATCGTCATCCACGATCAGCACCTTCCGGTTCCTGAGCTGGGGAATGACGGGTTCGTCTTCCCGCTCCAGCCCGGACAGCGGCGTTCTGTCGCCTCCGGCCTCTTCCCCCTCCGGCGCGTCTGTCTGAGCGGCTCCGGAAAGTTCTTCTTCCGCCCGGATCGTCGGAGGCAGCAGCAGGGTGAACTCGCTTCCCCGGGCGGGCTGACTCTCCAGAAGTATTTCTCCTTCGACCAGCTGGGCCAGCTTGAGGGCGATGCTCAGCCCGAGACCGGTTCCGCCGAACTCCCGTGAAATGGAGCCGTCCACCTGCCGGAATGCCTCGAAAATCGTCTGCTGCCGGTCTTCGGGAATGCCGATGCCGGTATCGGTGACGATGAACCGCAGGGGGCGTTCCGGCGGACCGCTGTCGTCGAACCGGATCATGACCGCGCCCTGCCGGGTGAATTTGATGGCATTGGCGACCAGGTTCCGGAGGATCTGGGAGACCTTGTTCCGGTCGCTGGTGAGGGACCGGTTCCACTCGTCCTGAATCCGGAAGGAAATGTGCTGCTTCCGGGCGATGGGGGAAAAATATTCCTCCAGTTCGATTTTCAGATCCCCGGAATGAAAGGGGGCCGCCTCCACCTTGATTTTGCCCGCCTCGATCTTGGAAATGTCCAGCACATCGTTGATCAGCCGCAGCAGTTCCTGACCCGCCTCGTGGATCACCGTCGCCCGTTTCACCACGGTTCCGTTCAGTTCTCCCCGTTCATTGCGCGCCATCATCTGGGAAAGGACAATGATGGAATTGAGGGGCGTCCGCAGTTCGTGGGTCATGTTGGCGAGAAATTCGGTCTTGTACCGGCTGGTCAGTTCCAGTTCCTGCTTCTGGGACGCCAGCTCCTTGCGGACCTGTTCCAGACTCGCGTTTTTCTTCTGCAGTTCCCCGGTCTGCCGTTCCAGCTGCCGCCGCTGGTCCACCAGGGTCTGCTCGTACTCCTTTTCCCGGCCGATATCCAGCAGGGAACAGAGAATCAGTTCTTCTTCGTCTTCACTGGTGGTCTCCAGAAGGGACAGATCCAGACGGGTCCAGAATTTGATGTGGTGTGCGTCCCGGAACTGGATTTCCAGCCGCTGGGGATACCGGAGGGAATGCAGCGCCCGGAGGCAGCGCCGGTACTCGATAAACTGGTCGGCCGGAAGATAGGCCTGCAGCTTTTCCCCCTGCAGCAGGGTTTTGTTCTTCTTGAAATAGGTGGCGGCGGTCCGGTTAATGTCACGGATGACACCGGTGGTGTCCAGTACCACATATCCGAGGGGGGCATAGTTGAACAGGCGGCTCAGATAGCGCCGGTTCTCCTCAACAATGAACTGCTGGTTGCGCAGTTCCTCGACCTGCATTTCCAGTTCAATGTGGTAGATGTTGAGTTCTTCGATGGCCTCGTGGATGTCGAGATCTTCCGCGCTGTATTTTTTCGCCTCGAAGGTGCTGAGCGCTTTCCGGGCATTCTCCCGGAGGGTTTTGATCTTCTCGTTCAGAGAATTCCGGCGGGCTTCGGCTTCTTCCATGTCTTCCACCGCCCTGTTATGGGGTAAGCTGCTGCATACCGGTCACTTCCACCGATACGGTTCCGACGGATTCAACCTCGCCGTTTTCGGCGGGAACGGGATACTTGAGGGTGACAAAACGCCGTTCCCCGTTTTCACCGGCCAGGGTTTCCAGAAATTGAACCGGCTGCCGGGTTTCCAGAACACGCTGATGGTGCTGCTGTTTCTGCCGGACGAGTGGTTCGGGAAACAGGGCCGCATCCTTTTCCCCGACGATATCCTCCCGGTCTTTGCCCAGATGGGCTTCCAGGGCCGGGTTGGCGTCGATGATCCTGCCGTCGACGGACTTGATGTAGATCAGGGCCGGGGTGTTTTCCATGATGGAGCGGCGGACCATTTCGCTCCGGACCAGATTGTATTCGAACTGTTTGATCTCCGTAATCTCCGTAAAGGTGAGAATCAGGCCGTCCACCTGATCGTTTTCGTCGATATAGGGAAGGACGCGGAGCAGATACCATTTACCGGAATCGGCCTGGATATGATCCTCCCAGGCTGTGCGGGTGCGGATGACGCTTTCAAAATGATCCGGTACATGCTTCAGCATCGGAATGGAAAATGTGGTGAGGGCGCGTCCGATATCTTCTTCAATCAGGTCGATACTGTCCACGTTCTCCAGCCGGAACTTGCGGATCGCAAAGGACTTGTCCAGAAAAACAAAGCCGATGGCGGTGCTTTTCAGCAGGTTGTTGATGTCATTGTTCAGGTCGGACAGCTCGGCCACCTTTTCCTGATACTCATGATTGACCGTGTTCAGTTCCTCGTTGACCGACTGCAGTTCCTCATTGGTGCTCTGGAGTTCCTCGTTGGAGGCAAGCAGTTCCTCGTTGGAGGCCTGCAGTTCTTCATTGGCCGTCTGCAGTTCCTCGATGGCGGCCTGGAGGTTTTCCTTGGTGAACTGCATCTCCTGTTCCAGATCGCTGATCCGGTGATCTGACAGATCCTGTGTCGCTTTCCCTGCCGGGGATTCGGTGGATTCCTCTGGCGTATCCTGTTCCTCCAGCCGGATCATGTACAGGGTCTGTTCGTCGTGCATATCCGGCAACCGGTCGACGGACAGGAGCATCATTCTGACGGTTTCTCCGTCCCGGATCCGGATGTCGTCATAGGAGATGGACGACTGCTCCTTCCGGACCCGGTGGAGCGCCGAAGCCAGGGCGAAGGAGAGTTCCCGGGGAAGCATCTGGAGAATGTCCAGATTGACCTGTCCTTCGGGAAGGGAGAGAAAGGGGCGCGTGTTTCCGAAGGACTGCACCAGTTCACGGCTTTCATTGATGATCAGGAGGGTCGGGGCAATCTGCCGGATAATGCTGTGATAAAAGTGCTTCATCTGCTCCGCCCTGTCGGCGGCTCTCCTGCCGTTGCCTTCGTCTGCCTGGCCGTAGGCGATACCGGAAACCCGAGTCCGCTCCGGAACCACAATCTGCTCCCGGACCGGCAGGATACCCCGGCCCCGGTGCCTGTAAATCCGCTGCTTCAGGTTGAACGGCGGAAACTCGTTTTCCATCTCGCCGATGCTTTCGCTGGAGCCCAGCAAGAGAAACCCGTCGGGCAGCAGGGCATAATTGAAGATGGAAAGCACCCTCTTCTGCAGAACCGGCTGAAGGTAGATCAGCAGATTCCGGCAGGAAATCAGGTCGATCTTGGTGAAGGGCGGATCCTGGATCACGTTCTGAAGCGCAAAGACAACCTTTGAGCGGATGGACTGCCGGATCTGGTAACCCCGGTCCGTCTTGTGGAAATAGCGGCTCAGATACTGAATGTCCACATCGGCGGCGATGCTCTCGGGATAGAGGCCGATGCCCGCCTGTTCCAGGGCGTTCCTGTCGATATCGGTGGCAAATACCTTCAGGTCGATCCCCTTTTTTTCCCGCTCCAGATGGTCGACCAGAAGTATGGTGATGGTGTAGGCCTCCTCGCCGGTGGCACAGCCGGTGATCCATACCCGGATGGTGTCGCTGCCCCGTTTGACCGCGTTTTCGACAATGCGGGGAACAATCTGCCGTTTCAGCACTTCAAAGGCATCCGGGTCACGGAAAAACTTGGTGACGCTGATCAGCAGATCCTTGAACAGGGACTGGACCTCTCCCGGATGTTCCGCCAGATACCGGCCGTATTCGGGAAGGGCGGTGGCCTGGACGACGCCCATGCGGCGCTGAATCCGGCGGATCATGGTGTTCGGCTTGTAGTTGGAGAAATCGACCCTGGTCCGCTGCTTCAAAATTCCCATGATCCGCCCGAAGCCGTCATCTTTTTCCTGCTGCGGCGGTTCCCTTTCCTCCGCTTCAGCATGTTTCTGTATCCCGGCGATGAGCGGATGGTTGATAAACCGCAGAAGCTGTTGCGGCATCCCGGCCGGGGGAAGAACAAAATCGACCAGACCGGTGGCGATGGCGCTTCTGGGCATTCCGTCAAACCGGGCCGATGCCGCCTCCTGGACCATGACCATGCCGCCCAGTTCCTTGATCTGGCGGATGCCCATGGTGCCGTCGCTGCCGGTTCCCGACAGGATAATGCCGATGGCCTGTTCCCGCTGGTCTTCGGCAAGAGACTGGAAAAACACATCGATGGGCAGATTGAGGCCGTGGCGGAGCGGCTGGTCGGACAGATAGAGCATGCCCCCCATGAGGGTCATGTTCTTCTTGGGCGGAATCAGATAGACCGTGTCGGCGCGCACGGCCATGCCGTCCTCGACCCGCATTACGTCCATCCGGGTATATTTGGAAAGAAGTTCGACCATCAGGCTCTTGTAGTCCGGCGACAGGTGCTGGGCCACCACAAACGCCAGATCGCCGGGGTGGGGCATGTTGTCGAAGAATGCCTGCAGCGCTTCCAGACCACCGGCGGACGCACCGATGCCGACAATGTACCTGGGGCGGCCGGCCTGTTTTTTTCCGGCATGACTGCTCTGCTCGATCACCTGTTCATCTTTTTTGTTCTGGGGATCCTGTGCCGGGTGATCCGTGTCAGCGGTTTCCGGATTTGAGGTCTCGTCCATGGAAATCCTTGTCCTTGACAGATGGTATGCGGTTACCGGCGGTCCGAACGTCCGTGCCGGGTATCTGTGATCTGCGGCCTGCCGCATGTCCGCGGGAAACAGGCTGCGGGCCGGTTCGGAAGAAACACGCGGATAACGGAACTGATCAGGTCGATGTGCAGGGAAGGGTGAGCGTAAACCGGCTCCCGCTGCCGACTTCACTGGCGAGGGAAATACTGCCGCCGTGAAGCTGTGCCAGACGGTAGGCCAGTACCAGGCCGAGCCCGGTTCCCTCGTAGGCACGGTCGAGGCGGCTGTCGAGCTGGACAAACGGCTGAAAGAGTTTGTCCCGGTCCGCTTCGGCAATGCCGATGCCGGTATCCCACACGGTCATGTGAACCTGATCATGTTCTGTATCCTCTTTCACTTCTATTCCGACGGTTCCGCCTTCCGGCGTGAACTTGAGGGCGTTTTCCAGGAGATTGTCCAGGATTTTCCGGATCCGCCGCCGGTCGCCGAAGATGATGGTCCTGCAGCTGCCGGTATCGTCGGCAACGGTGATCTGTTTCTCTTCGGCCTGGGCGGTGATGGCGTCGAGGCGTTCCCGGCAGAGATCGCAGACCGGAATATGTTCCGAGAAAAAGTTGAGGGTGTCCGCGTCAATGCTGGAAAACTCGATAATGTCGTTGATCATCGACAGGAGATGACGGCTGCTGGTCAGCACATGCCCCAGCACCTCGGACTGTTTTTCCGACACCGGTCCGTAGACGGCATGGTTGAGGGACTGGGCCAGGAGCAGAATGGCGTTGATCGGGGTGCGCAGTTCATGGCTGACGGTGGCCAGAAACTCACCTTTGGCCTGACTGGCGTTTTCGGCAGCCTCCTTTGCCGCCATCAGCTTCCGGTCGATACGCTGCCGGGTGACCGCCGCTCCGATGATGTCCGCCGCTGTCTTGAGCGCTTCAATCTCGTTCTGGGGCCAGTCCGCATCTGTATCCCGCTCCCGGCCTTCAAAGGCGAGAAATCCCCACCACTGCTCATCCACAAAGATCGGCACCAGGATGAGACTCTTCAGACCGAGCCGGGTCAGCAGGGCCCGGTCCTCGTCCGGACACTGCCGGTGATGGCACTGGACAATCCGGTTCTGCCGGAGCTGTTCCATCCACCGGTTGAGCGGTGATTCCTGCAGGTTGTCGGGAAATTCCACGGGAGAGGCGGTCATGTCATTCCAGCGATACTGCCGGATGCCGCTCAGCGTGCCCTCCGCCAGGGATTCGATCACCATCAGGCTGATCTGGATGCTGTCGGTCGAACGGGCCAGATGTTCCAGTACCACCTGGATGTGCTGTTCCCAGTTCTGGAACCGGAGGAAGCACTCCGAGGCGTGATTGACGGCTTCCAGAATGGCATCCCGGCGGCCGAGGGCATTCTCCGCCTGTTTCCGGTCGGTGATGTCGAGGGCGATGCCCAGGATTCCCTCGGTTTCGCCGTCCTGTTTGGTATGGAGTTTTTTGTAGATCAGAAGGTTGCGCATGTTTCCGTCCCTGTGCAGGACAGAGACCTCATCGACCCGGTGCTGCTTTTCCGAAAGGAGTTTCATGTCCGTTTCATGGAAGAAGCGGGCCGCCTCCTCGGGCCAGACGGCGTAGACATGCTTTCCGATGATCTTCTCGCGGGGTTTGCCGGTATACTCTTCATAGGCCCGGTTGCAGACTTCAAATTCCCCCCGGGCGTTGCGGTAAAAGACCGGGGCCGGGATGTTGTCGATCATCCGCTGGAGGAAATCCCGTGATGCTTCCAGTTCCAGGGTCCGTTCCCGGACCTTCCGTTCCAGTTCCTGGTTGATGAACCGTTCCCGCTGGATGAACCGGATATAGGTCTTGATCCGGTAGACGAGCTGAAAGTTGTCGATGGGCTTGGTGACGTAATCGATGCCGCCGACATCGAACCCTTTTTCCATCAGTTTTCTGGCGGGGTCGAATGCGGTGATGAAGATGACGGGAATGTGGGTGGTTTTGGGGCGCTTCTTGATCATCCGGGTGAACTCGAACCCGTCGAGTTCCGGCATCTGGACATCCAGAAGGATCAGATCCACGGCATCCCCGTTGACGATCCGGAGGGCCTCGACGCCGGAGCAGGCTTCCTTGATCTGTATCTGCTCAAAATGCTCCCGGATCAGTTCACTCAGGGTGAAGATGTTGTCGGGATTGTCATCGACAATCAGTATGGTAATGGTTTCCAGTCCGGCCATAGATCTGCTCACTGTTGTTCAAACCGATGATGGTGCGCATGGTTCTGTTTTTCCCGTAACCGGTTGAACGACACGGGGAAAATGAGGATGCTGTCTGCGGACCGGCGGCCTTGCCGCCAAAGCGGTGCAGGCGTCGCCATGATCCGAATTAAAAAAGATAGCAGAAAATTCCGGTGATCACAAGATCAAGGATGCGCCGGTTTCCGGTGTTTCTGGTTTTCCGCACAGAAAAGCCGTTCCGGTGGGGCAGGGGATTCGTTTCCCGGCTGTAATCCACAGGCTTTTTATGGTATACCTGTTCAGAGCGGCGATAGTCTGACATTACGGCATGATTCAACGGACGAGGAGATCAACGTGTACAGAAATCTGAGCGAATTTATACAGGCCCTGGACCGGGCCGGTGAACTGGAGCGGGTCCGGCAGGAGGTATCCGCCCATCTAGAAATCAGCAGAATCACCGACCGGGAATCCAAGCGTCCCGGCGGCGGAAAGGCGCTCTTTTTTGAAAAGGTGAGCGGTTCGCCCTTTCCGGTCGCCACCAATATCTTCGGCAGTTCCCGGCGGATCTGCATGGCGCTGGGGGTGGATCATCTGGACGATCTGGCCGTGCGGGTCCGGGAATATATCGATTTCAACCCGCCCGGCAGTCTCCGGGAGGCCCTGAATGTGATCCCCATGGCGGTGGAGGCGACCCGGTTCTTCCCCCGTTCGTACCGGGGTAAACCGCCCTGTCAGGAGGTGGTTCTCACGGGCGGCGACGTGGACCTGTCCCGGCTCCCGGTGCTGCACTGCTGGCCCCATGACGGTGGTCCGTTCATTACCCTGCCGCTGGTCATCACCCGGAGCCGGAAAACCGGCAAACGGAACATGGGCATGTACCGGATGCAGGTCTTTGACCGGAAAACCACCGGCATGCACTGGCATATCCACAAAGACGGCTCCCACTATTTCAAGGAATACCGGGAGGCCGGTGAACGGATGCCGGTGGCGGTGGCCATCGGGGCCGATCCGGCAACGATTTACGCGGCTACCGCGCCGATGCCCCGGGGGGTGGATGAACTGATGCTGGCCGGTTTCATCCGTAAGCAGCCGGTCAGAACGGCGAAATGCGTCACCGTGGATCTGGAAGTGCCGGCCGAGGCCGAGTTTGTACTGGAGGGATATGTCAATCCCGATGAACTGCGCCGGGAGGGGCCCTTCGGCGACCATACCGGGTACTATTCCCTGGCCGATGACTACCCGGTGTTCCATGTCACCGCCATCACCCACCGGAAGAATCCGGTCTACAACGCCACACTGGTAGGCCGTCCGCCCATGGAGGACTGCTATCTCGCCAAGGCGACGGAACGGCTCTTTCTGCCCATGCTGCAGGCGGTCATTCCCGAAATAGAGGACTACTGGTTTCCCTGGGAAGGGGTCTTTCACAATATCGTTGTGGTCGCCATCGACAAGGAGTATCCGGGCCATGTGCAGAAGGTGATGAGCGGCCTCTGGGGGCAGGGCCAGATGAGTTTCTGCAAGGCGATCGTTGTGGTGGACCGGACGGTCAGTCCCGGGGATTCCGACGCTGTCATCAGAACCCTGGTCCGGCAGCTCGACCTGACCTCGGACATTACCCTCTCCCGCGGTGTGCTGGACGTGCTGGACCACTCCTCACCGCTGGCCAATTTCGGCAACAAGATCGGTCTGGATCTCACCGAACGGTTCAACGGTGAACCGCCCCGGGAAGAGCGAACGTCCGGGCCGCTGCCGGATATGAACGACCTGCTGCCCGTTCTCCGGGAGCGGATTCCCGGCGTTGCGGACGGACGGGTTCTCTTCCCTGAAATCTCCGGTGACGGGAACAACAACCGCATTCTTGCCCTGACGGTGGAGAAGGCCGAAGGCCGTGGCGGCAGGGATTTTTCGGATATGATCTTTGCGCTGCCCGAACTGCGCCCCTTTACGATCATCCTCCTTTATGACCGGGACATCGATCTGTCGGACGGCTCCCTGATGCTCTGGAAGCTCTTCAACAATGTCGATCCGGGACGGGATCTCCGCATACAGGCAGGGCAGGCGGTGGTGGATGCCTGCAAAAAGGGCCCTATGGACGGCCATGAACGGGAATGGCCCGAAGACCTGCGGTTTGATGTATGACGGAGCTGCTGGACCGGAACGGTGGCGGAAAACCGGAATCCGGCTTGCGTCGGAATGCGATCTGTGTATAGATTTTATCTGGAACATTGAAATGGAAACGGACTGTCAACAGCACAGGGGAAGAGCGTTTTGCTGATCCATATCCGTCATATGGACACCGGAGAGCTGGCACCGGTCCGGTTGAGCTTTGATTTCCGGGAACCGCCGCTGAAAAGCCGGTTGTCCCTGTCCCGCTTCGTCTCCGGCAAAGAGACGGAAGAAGCGGCCAGCCCGCCGTTCAAGGCGGGAAACGGGGAGCGGATATTTGCGCAGCTTTCCCCGGGACGGGTCTGCGACGGACTCTTCCGGATTCAGGTTCCGCCGCCCTCCCGGGACGATATCACGCTGGTGATCAGCCCTTTGAGTTCCCTGGCCCGGGACCAGGGGGTTCCGCTGGTGATGAACCCGGCCATCCGGGCCCGGCCGCTGCATATCAACTACACCGGCATCAATCTGGGCCATTTCCGTCTCCTCTACATTTCGCCGGAAAGCCTGATCAGCCGGAGTTTCCGGGATGACCTCAACGCCCTCATCGCCGGTGCGCCCGTCAGTATGCTCATCATCGACAATGTCCACTGTATTTCCGAGTGGGGCCATGACTTCCGCCCTTCCTATTTCCGGATTCCCCAGGTGATGAAGGATCTCAGCCTGCACAGTCCCCGGATCACCACCCTTGCCCTGACCGCCGTGCCCGGCGAACAGGTCCGGAAGGATATTGTATCCCGCCTTCCGGATTTCCGGGACGCGACCCCGCCGGTGGAGAAGAATCTGTACCGGCCCCGGGTCAGTTTTCAGGTCGAGGCGGTCAGCAGCCCTGCCGAAAAGGCGGTGGTGTACGAAGAGACGCTCCGGGAAAGGATTCCCTCCCTTCTCCGGAGCGAAGGCCTTTTTCCGGAGGCCCCGCCCGAAGTACCGGCATATCATGATCCCTATGACGAAGCCCTGGGCCTCTCCGAAACCGATACGGTCCAGACGGACACCGCCGGAGCGGAAATTCTCTCCGTCGTTACCCGGCGCTCCGGTCCGGCATCCGGGAACCCCCATGTCCTGGTCCATACCTCCCTGGGGCGGAGCCTCTCCGACTGGCTCTTTCAGGCGGCCCGGCACGGGGCCGGGGAAAACCGGATTCACTGTCTCCGGATCATTGACATGCCCACCGATGCCTGTGAGGCCGATCTGATCCGCCGGCGAACCCGTGTGCCGAAATGCAGCGGGTTCCGGTGCGCCTTTGACCGGGAAACCCTCTGTGACTATGGAAAACAGCACCATCTGATCCGGCAGGAGCATCCGACCCTGGCCGATGAACTCCGGGAGGTGCTGGTCACCCTGGACCGTCTTGTGGCCAGTTACGAGGGCGGTGACAATCCTGTCCGGATTCTGCTGGCAGACTGTGAAAGTGCCCGCCGGACGGAACTGGCCCTCTACCGGCTTTCGGTGATCCGGGTGGTCGAGCTGTTCTTTATCGAGTACCGGGAGGGACCGCCGGCGTTCAAGGTGTACGGATTCATCGATGCCGTGGAGGAAAGCGCGGCACTGGCCGGACTTCTCCAGTATCTGAAGCAGAACAGTATCCGCTCCGGACGCACCGTTGAAGAGGATGATCCGGCACAGCTGAAACAGCCGGCCGGGGAACTTGCCCGGAGCCGTGAACATCACGGCGAAACGGTCCGGGCGGTGATCGACGGGGCGGTGGGGGAGGGGCGGATTCGCCACTATGACGCGTATTCATCCCTGTTCGAGGATACCGCCCGGTATATGCCGCTGATCCTGCGCCGGGTTCATGCCGCCATCCGGGAGATGCGCTACCGGCAGTTGTGGAACCTGAAAGAGTATGTCAGAATCCGGTCCTGCCGGTATCTCAACCTCCTTACCCGCATCCGCGCGACCGAAGAGGAGTGGGGCTGCAACTTCTGTGACCGGTGTGTACCGGACCTCAATTTTGCCGGGCACTCACGGACGCCACCGCCGGAACACCATACCCTGCAGGCCCTGGATCACCGGTTTGCGGAATGGGTCGAAAAGAACGACATTCCCTTTGACACTCTCACCGCCGATGAACTGATCCAGAACGAGGGCGGTTTTCTCTACAACATTCTCAACCGCGCGCATCAGGTGCTGGAGCACGATCCCCGCAATCTGAAAGCCCTGTATCTGGTCCGGGAACTTTCGCCGGAGCCGGTCCGGGAACTCTATGCAATGGACCTGATGCGGACCGCCTCTTTCCAGTTGACCACCCACCAGGTCATCCGGCTCTATGACACATCGGACGGCAGTCCGGCCCTGAAACTGGACCAGTTCGACCTCCTGGATGACGAATACCGGGCCATGAACAGCCGGGACGGTGAGCGGTGGCTCTGGCAGGAGGCGGCCCGCCGCAGTCTTCCGGCGGATCGAACCCGTATGCTGGGGGCACGGATGGTCCTCAATGCCCTTTCGACAACCGATCTCTCTTCCCACAAAGAAAAACTCGCCCGACTGTTAAAGGAGCTGTAACGTGTCCCGCCTCTCCAATCCTGAAAGCGTCCTCAACAAGATCAATGACCTGTACCAGAAAATCGAAGAACTGTATGACACCGTAGACCTGATCCGGCAACTGCGGGAGAAGTTCGACGTCACCTGCCGGTCCGCCGATGAATATGAATCCCGCATCGGCGAAAAACTGGAACGGTTCACCGCCCTGGGCGATGAACATGCGGATGTGATCGCCCGCCTTGCCACTATCGGAAGCCGCGCCGAAGACGAACTGGGGCGGATGGCGACGGAATTCGGACATGAAAAGGCCGGCATCCATGCGGTGCTGGATACCTTTGCCGAAGAACGGGAAGCACTCCGGGCGCGTCACCGGACCATTGATCAGGAGATCGGGGAAACCGTTCAGGAGATGACCGCCCGGCTGGCCTACCTGACCGGGCAGATGGATGGCGCTGTGGAAGCGATGCACCAGCGGGCGGCGCAGGTGCTGGACGAGGAACGGGAAACCCTTCACCGGGAACTGGACCGGGTCCGGCAGTTTTCCACCGGGGCCCGGGAAGAGATCGACCAGCTTACGGAAAATCTGGAACAGTTCCGGGAGCAGCTTCAGACCGCTGTGGAGGACCGGGTGACGGAGCTGCTGGAACAGCAGAAACATTTTGAATCCGCGACGTCACAGGATCTTCTGAACCGGTTTTCCGAAGAAAAGGAAACCCTTCAGCGGCGGACAGCGGCGGAGATCGAAACCGTCCGCACACGGTTTGCCGAAGAACTGAACCGGGTCGAGGAGGCCCTTTCGTTTCTGGCGGAGGAAAAGGAGGCCGTGGACCGGCGGCACAGCCACATCGACAGTGAAATGGCCCGCATGGCCGGGGAGACGGAGGCGATGATGATGGCGGCACGGGAACGGGTGGAGCATACCATCACCGACGCCAATGCGGTCATCGAGCAGGAGATAAACCATGTCGCCTCCTTTATTACCGAGTCCGAAGCGGAAATCCAGGGTCTTAAAACCGACCTGAAGGCATTCCGGGACCGGATCAGCACCAGTCTGACCAGCCAGGGGGAAACCCTGACCCGGCAGCAGAATGATTTTCAGGAGACCATCAGCCGGGAGATCGACACCCGCCTCTCCGAAGAAGCCCGGAATTTCCGTACCCGGATCGATCAGGAAGTCCATGCGCTGGCAGCCGAAAAGAAAGAGATCGCCGAGATGCACCAGGCCCTGGACGAAACCCTGGACCAGGTCAACCGCAAAATCGCCGGCAAGTCCACCTACTTCACCAAACAGTTGAACACCCTGATCGTCAACACCCGGCAGGAGATCACCCGGCTCGGCGAAACCGCCACCCGTTCGGTGGAGGAGCGTCTGGAGCAGTTATCCACCTTTTCCGAAGACGCCAGAACCGAAATGCGGGGCCTGAAGACCTCCATTCAGTCCTTTGCCGGTCAGGTCAGGGAAAAACTGGACCGGGAGACGAAGGCGCTGCACGGTCAGCAGTCCGAATTCCAGAAGAGTCTCAACCGGAAACTGGTGGACATGCTGAGCGAAGAGGCCCGTAAAATGGAAACGGCGACACGGGAGCGGGTGATCTCCGCCGTTACCGAACGGTTTGAAAAGCAGAACCGGATGCTGGACCGGATGAAGAAAACGGTGGGAACCTGGGAAGACCGGATCACAGCCCTGGAAGCGGCCCGTGAGACAGCCCGGGCCGAACAGAAGCAGCGGGATGCGGCGCTGCAGAAGCACCTGAAGCGGATTGTGGAACGGCAGAAGACCTTTTCTCCGCTGGAAGAGCGGGTCAAAGCGCTGGAAGCCCAGCTGGAGGAGATCCAGCAGAAAAAGGGGCTGCTCCGGTTCTCCAGAAACAGGAAGGAATAGGGGCGCATGCCCGCGACATCCTCTGCCGGCGGACCCGGTGGAACGTCCCCTTTTGCCGTCAGAAACGTCCGCCTCTTTATCGCCTTCCGGGTTTTTTTCAATGCCCGGTTCTACTATCCCGTCTTCACCATCCTCTTTCTCGATTTCGGGCTGACCCTGTCCCAGTTCGCCCTGCTCAACGCGGCCTGGGCGGCGGCCATTGTCCTGCTGGAGGTTCCTTCCGGGGCGCTGGCCGACACCATCGGCCGGCGCAATCTCATGATCGCCACGGGAATCCTCATGGTCATCGAGATCGCCCTCATCGCCTTTGCCCCCCAGGACCGGCCCGCCCTCCTGTTTACCCTGTTTCTCGTCAACCGGATCCTGAGCGGTGCGGCAGAGGCCAGTGCCAGCGGCGCGGACGAGGCACTGGCCTATGACGCCCTGCAGCGGGAAGGAAATCCCGACGACTGGGACATGGTACTGGAACGGCAGATGCGCTACCGGGCCGCCGCCGCCATCTGCGCCATGAGCATCGGCGCGGCGGTCTATGACCCGGCCCTGATGCAGCAGGTGGCCGACCGGATCGGATGGGATGTGACATTTACACAGGACATGACCCTCCGCTTTCCCCTCTACCTGACCCTGGTCATGGCCGTACTGACGCTGATCATCACCCTCCGGATGGAGGAAGTACCGGCGGAACCGGACGGGGAAACACCGACGGATTTATCACTGCTGCAGGCATTCCGGGTGACCCTCGACGCCGGCCGCTGGATTCTCCGGACGCCCTTCGCCCTGGTGCTGATCCTGTCGGGCCTCCTCTTCGACCATATTGTCCGGATGGTGATCACTCTCAACAGTCAGTACTACCGGATGATTGCACTGCCGGAGGCCACCTTCGGCCTCATCGGGTCGGGCATGGCCGTGATGGGGCTGTTCATGCCGAAGATCGCCCAGATACTGGCCCGGAAACGGTCGCCGCGATACAACCTGGGGGTGCTGGTCCTTTTCACGTTTCTGGGGCTGACCGGGATCACCTTTTTCATTCCGGTCTGGGGACTGGTTCCGGTGCTGGCGCTCTACAGCATCATGCTGATGACCCACTTCTTCCTGAGCCGTTACCTGAACCGGATCACCCGTTCCCGCCAGCGGGCCACGGTCCTCAGTTTCAAGGGCCTTTCTTTCAATCTCGCCTACGGGCTGATCGGCATTCTCTATTCGCTTCTGCTCGCCTTTCTGCGGGATGATATTGCGGCGGCGCATCCGGAAATGGGAGAATCCCTTCTGGAAAACATGGTGTTCCGGGAATCAATCGCCTGGTTTCCCTGCTATTTTCTGGTTGCGCTGACACTGCTGCTGATCTTTGCATGGTGGAAACTGCGGGTGACG
>JBEPXL010000005.1:0-23346 GCA_041641935.1 Desulfobacteraceae bacterium
GGAAAGGAATAGTCCGCCGGCCGGAAATAGGCTGTATAGCAGGGTTCCCGGACGCTGTTCATGCTCACCCGCACACTGTCCAGTCCGGCCTCAAAGAGCTGCCCCAGAATCTCGGGGCGGCTCGCGTTGGTGTTCAGATTGATGGTTCCCTCATCCGTCTCCGAACGGATCAGGCGGATGGCCGGCTCAATCACATGGGCCGCCAGCAGGGGATCGCCTTCACACCCCTGTCCGAAGCTGACGATACTCCGTTTCACCCGGCGGATGTGGGCCAGCGCCACGCCGGCAATCTCTTCCGGAGACGGCGTAAAGTCGATCCGCTCCTGACTGCAAGAGATGTTCTCATTCTTCTGAAGGGAAATACAGCCGAGACACCGGGCATTGCAGGACCGGGAGGCCGGCAGCGGCGCTTCATACCGGCCCAGAAAGAAATTCTTTCCGGCCGGGCAGCCGTATTCCAGCGCGCACCGTTCCAGATGCGCCCGGAGCCGGTTATCGGGCAGTGTTTTCTGCATCCGTTTTACACCGGCAATGACCTTTTCCTGCTTCATGCGGCGGAGATCCTGGCGCGGTTCCCGGTCCACCTGAATCACGGCGGATTGGAATCCATCGCCGTCCCACCCGACCGCACCGTAGGAAAAAAGGGGAAGATAGCTGTCCGGATCAGTTTCGTGATATGCACAGAGCCAGGAGTTGACATAGCCGGGAGAATTGAATGCCGCTACGGGAAAAACATCTTCACCGGGCGCATAGGGATCTTCCTGAAGAATCTCCATTTCCCCCTTTTCAATGTTGTACAGAACGGGTCGTCGTCCGGGCAGCAGCATCAGTTCGCCACCGAACGGCAGCGGGATGGCTTCCGATGTCTTCAGCGGAACCAGAGACGGTCCGGCCATACCGACCGCTGCATAACCGTCCAGTTCAAATATCTCCCCCGATGATCCGGCCACCAGTGCGGTAAGCCACTTCGGTTTTCGTTTGGAATGTTTAGATGCTTTTCCCTGTCTGCGTCCCATGGATTGTACTCCCGCATAAAGTGAATGGATGATGATTCCGTACCACATTCAACAGACGGCAATCAACGGCGGTGGTATGATCGATGATAAAAACCGCTGAAAAACTTGCTCTGTGTGTATGCCGTTATTAGGTTGAGAACAGGGCAGGAATTGAAAGAAGACAGAATTTTTCTGTCACTCAGAACCCAAACGCAAAGGATAACACGTGGTACTTTCTCTTTCAACGTCATGGGCATCCGGAAGATGCGACACCGGAGACGATCTGCTTCGGGCGATCGAGCGGCAGCAGATTGCCGGTGTTGAACTGGAATACCGGATCACCGAAAAAATGTTCCGGCAGATGCGGGGCCCGCTCAAGCAGTCCGGCCTTCAGGTCACCAGTATCCATAACTACTTTCCCCATCCGGCTGATATGGACCGGAAGCAGGCGAGCGGTGATCTGTTTCTTCTCTCCGCCCCGGACCCGGATGAACGGAAGCGTGCGATCAACGCAACCGCCCGCTCCATCGAACATGCCAACGACATGGAGGCAAAGGTAATCATACTCCACTGCGGCCACATTGAAATGAATCCGGAAAAAGACAGACTGCGCGAATATTTCACCAGGGGCCGGATCGACACCGAAGAAGCACAGACGTTCATTGCCCGGAAACTGGCGGAACGGGAAGGGGTGAAGGGGAAGTTTGTGGATGCCCTGCTCGACAGCCTGGACCGGCTGATCCGGGTGGCGGAGCGGGAAAATATTGTGATGGGACTGGAAAACCGGGCACATTATGATGAACTGCCCGGCATCAGCGAGTTTGAAACCATTTTCCGGGAATTCAGAGGCGGTCCGGTCGCCTACTGGCACGATACCGGTCACGCCCATTCACAGGAGGTGCTGACCATTCTGCCCAGAGGGGCACTCCTGAATGCCTACGGAGAGCAACTGGTCGGGTTCCATCTCCACGATGCCGCCGGTTTCCATGACCATCAGCCGCCCGGACAGGGGGATATCGATTTTGATCTTCTGAAACCCTGCCTGAAGCCGGAGACACTCCGGGTCATTGAACTGAAACCGGGAACCGCCGCCGAAGATGTGGCGGAGACGATCCGGTTCTTCCGGAAAAACGGCTTTGACGGGGATACGCCATGACCAGACGCAATGAAAGTCTGGGCGACTATCGCTCCCATCGGCAGACGGATACAGGACTTGCCATCAGGGCAGACAACGGACGTGCCTTTGTCACGGTCTACAGCGACACCGTCATCCGGATTGAAGTCTGCAGGCATGATGATCCGCCGGAACCCGTCTCCTACGCGGTGACGGCAGAACCGGTCACCGGCGGTTTTGAGGTTGATCCGGAGGAAGACCGCATCATTCTCCGTACACGGAAGATCCGCCTGGAAATCGAAAAGGAACCGGTCCGGTTCCGGTTTTACACGCCGGACGGTATTCTGATCAATGCCGATGATCCGGCATTCGGCGCTTCCTGGATCGGGGAGGAGATCACCGGGTACAAGTCCCTGCAGCCGGGAGAACGGTTTATCGGCATGGGAGAAAAGCAGGGGGATCTTGACCGTGCCGGATGGGCCTGCACCAACTGGAATACCGATTACTATGCCTATCCGGTGGATTAACGGGACATGCCCCTGTATGCCACCTTTCCCTTCTACATCGGCATCCACGGCGGGCTGGTCTATGGTATTTTCATGGACAATCCTCACCGGTCCCGGTTCAATTTCGGCGCGTCCAACAACCGGTTCTCCTATTTTTCGGCCGACGGCGGAACACTGAACTATTATTTTATCCATGACAGCGGCGTCCGGGAGATTCTGGCCGCCTACACCCACCTGACCGGCCGGATGTCGCTGCCGCCCCTCTGGAGTCTGGGATACCAGCAGTGCCGGTACAGCTATTATCCCCATCAGAAAGTCATCAATATCGCCCGGATTTTCCGGGAAAAGGAGATTCCGGCGGATGTGATCTACCTCGACATCCACTACATGGACCGGTACAAGGTGTTTACCTGGGATGAAGAACGCTTTCCCAGTCCGGAAAAACTGATAACAGCACTGCGGGACGAAGGGTTTCACGTAGTGGTGATCGTCGATCCGGGCATCAAGATTGAGCCGGGGTATCCTTATTACGAGGAGGGAAAGGAGAAAGACCTCTTTCTCAAGTATCCGGACGGCGAACCGTACAGCGGACAGGTCTGGCCGGGATGGTGTCATTTTCCGGACTTTACCCGGCCGGAAACCCGGGACTGGTGGGGCAGTTCTCTGGAAACATACCTTTCCATCGGCGTCGAGGGGATCTGGAACGACATGAACGAACCCGCCACATGGGGACAGCAGGTTCCCAATCTGGTCGAGTTCGACTGGGAGGGGCACGGTGCGACCCACCAGAAAGCCCGGAATGTCTACGGCATGCAGATGGCCCGGAGCAGTTACGAGGGAACACGGCGGCTGATGAAAAACCGGCGACCGTTTATCCTGACCCGTTCCGCCTATGCGGGGGCACAGCGGTATTCGGCCATCTGGACCGGTGACAACGTGGCCAGTGACGAACACCTGATGGCGGGCGTGCTGCTTCTCAGCAACCTGGGACTGACGGGGATGGCGTTTACCGCCTGCGATATCAGCGGCTTCTGGGGGGATTCTTCCCCGGCCCTGTTTGCCCGCTGGATAACGGTCGGGGCATTTTCTCCCTTCATGCGAACCCACTCGATGGTCGAATCCCGGGATGCGGAACCCTGGTCCTACGGAGAAACAGTGGAGGAGATCAGCCGGAACTATATCCAGTTCCGGTATCGTCTGCTTCCGTACCTCTATTCCACCTTTTACGAAGCCACACAGAATGGCATGCCGGTCGTCCGGACGCTGGCCATCGATCATCCCCACGATCCGCAGGTGTATGACAAACGGTATCAGTACCAGTATCTTTTCGGTGACTCGATTCTGGTGGCCCCGGCGGAGAGTACAAAAGAGATTACCAAAGTGTATCTGCCGCCCGGACGCTGGTATGACTTCTATACCGGCCGGCTGGAAGAGGGCGGCAGAGAGGTCTATGCCGAATCTCCTGTGGCCCGGCTGCCGCTCTTCGTTCGCGCCGGTGCGGTGATTCCCATGCAAACCGTCCGGAACCATACCGAGGAACAGATTACCGGTCCGCTTCAGGTTCATGTCTATGCTGGCGGTGATGCATCTTCGTCTTTTCTCTATTATGAAGATGACGGGGAAACGTTTGATTATGAACAGGGCCAGTTTTTCCGGAGACGGATCAGACTGACCGACCATGAACTGTTTTTTGAAGCAGCCGAAGGCGATTATTTTTCCGCCTATGAAGAAATCCAGCTATGGTTTCACGGGTATTGTTTTCATGAGAAGGACAGGGTGACGATGAATGGGGAGAAAACGGCCCTTGCGTCAGCGACATTCCGTCTCTGTGCGCCTGTCTTCGCCGCAGATCCGCTGGGAATTCCCTATGATCCCTATGGTGCGGTGGAACTTCCGACCGCCGTGTTCCCGAACCTGCGGGACAGCATCCGGGTGACCTGGGACTGAACGGTTATATGTTCCCCCAAGCTGTTCTGCATGAGAAGAAAACAACAGAAATAAACCGCTTTTCGGTTCTCTCCCGATGGAGAACAAAAGGTGTCCACTGATAAAACGCTACAAAACCTCTTGATTTGAATCCGGAAGATGGTGTAAATAGAAACTTTTTTCCGATTCACCAGATCAACGAATGAGAGAAGCGATGAGCAGTCTGCACACCATTCTGGATGCGGATGAAATGGAACGCATCCTTGCCCGAATGACCCATAATATTCTGGAAGTGCACAGGGGAGCGGAGAACCTCGCCCTGGTCGGGATACAGACACGGGGCGTTCATCTTGCCCGGCGGATTCAGACCCGGATCAATACCATCGAAGGGATCGACATCCCCACGGGGGATATGGATATTACGCTGTACCGGGATGACTGGACCCAGATCGGACACCACCCCATTGTCCAGGCCACCGATATTTCCTTTGCCGTCAGCGGGAAGAAGATCATTCTGGTCGATGATGTTCTGTTCACCGGGCGGACCATACGGGCGGCAATGGATGCCCTGATCGATTTCGGCAGACCCGACCGGATTGAACTGGCCGTTTTTGTGGACCGGGGGCATCGGGAGCTTCCGATTCAGGCCAATTTTGCCGGAAGATATGTGGAAACCCGACGATCGGAAACCGTAAATGTCCTCCTCACCGAAAGCGACGGGAGAGATGAGGTCGTGATTGAGCAGGCAAACTGATGGGTGTACAGGAACATCGTAAAAAGGCGGTAAAGCATCTCGGCGTTGGCGTGCTGACCATGTCCACCACCAGAAGCCTCAACGAGGATGAAAGCGGCAGGTGGATAGCCCGCCAGCTTGAAAAAGAAGGTCATGCGGTGATGCTCCACCGGGTGCTTCCGGATGATGCCCGCGTTATTGCAGAGACCGTGCTGGACGTCATCGACAGGGAGAAACCCCATGTCCTTCTTCTGAACGGAGGCACGGGAACCAGCCCGAAGGATGTCACCATCGAGGCGGTCCGTCCGCTCTTTCAGAAGGAGTTGACGGCATTCGGCGTCCTGTTTGCGCAGCTCAGCTTTGAAGAGATCGATTCCGCGGCGATTCTCTCCCGCGCCACCGCAGGCATTATCCGCCAGACGGCGGTTTTCTGTATGCCGGGGAGCCTCAAGGCTTGTCAGCTGGCGTGCCGGGAATTAATTCTGCCGGAGCTGGGCCATCTGGTGAAGCACATCCGTCAGGGGTAGACGTGCGACTGCCGGACCGGAAGAACCGGTCCGGCAGTTTACCAGTCATAGGGGAGTTTGGACTGAATGGTGATCTGCTTGCGGTGGATGGAAATATAGCCTTCGTTGGACAGATCTTTCAGAACACGACTGACCATCTCCCGGGAAGCGCCGACCATGTTGGCAATTTCCTGATGGGTAAGCCGTTCCTCGATGCAGGTCTTGCCGTCTTTGGTAATGGACATCTGGGTCAGCAGCCGGGCCACCCTGCCGTACACATTCATCAGGGCCAGACTTTCAATTTTCTTGTTGGCCTCCCGCAGTCTTTTCAGCAGACCTTTCACGATATTGAACAGGGTTTCCGGGTTCGACAGAAGAATCTGCTGGAAGTCCTTCTTGGCGATGATCAGAAGCTGTGACGGCTCTTTGGTCATCACGAAGGCGGACCGGGGCTCACCATCCATGATGGCCATTTCACCGAAGTATTCGCCGGGACCGAGGATGGAAAGAATGACTTCCCGGCCCTCTTCATCATTGATCCCGACATTGACTTTTCCTTCGCGGACCACATAAAATGCGTCCGATTGATCCCCTTCACTGAACAGGATTGTGTTCTTGGGGAATGATTTACTGACCGCGACCTTTTCCAGTTCTTTCAGTTCTTTTTCATCCAGCCCGGAAAATAATGGAATGTCCTTTAACATGTTTGCTTCCGTTCAGGTTGATCAGGGTAAATAAAATCAGACCGACTTCGAGGTCCGCAAATCAGCGGGTCCTGTGTCTGAAGATGCCAGCCAAATAAGGTACTGTGGAACGTCATTTTTACTCAACGATACGGATTGCAGATATCTGCAGGTGAAAACCGGTTCCTGTAATCGTTTACCCATTCACATAACTGTTCACGGCTGTTTGCCGTATTGATCTGAATATGAAAATCACCGACAGGACGCAGATAAAGAGGTATTCTTGATAAGACACCAAACGGCTGGGTTTCCGTTTTTTAAAAAAGTACCACCAAGTTGCCGTCATGTCAACCGGGATTCAGCCATAAGTATACAAAAAAACTTGATATTTTTTAAATCTGTGAATTTTTTACAAAAATTCAGTCAACCCCGTCACTAAAACCACATGAAGAATTTCACTGTTCCTGTCGGCAGAAAACGCTATGGTTCTCCCTCTTCAGGAATAAATACCCGCTTACATCATAAATCTCTCAGCAGGACAGGAAAAAAATGAAATCTTCCCGTCATTTCACGCTAATCTGCTTCAGCATGTTTTTTCTGTCTCCCCTTACAGCCGCCGCCGCGGATATTACCCTTTCCTGGCAGCCGAGTCTGTCGGCGGGGGTGGACCATTATGTGGTCTACTGGGGCACATCACCGGGTGATTATCCCTTCTCCAGCCGGGATAAGGGTGACCGGATTTCTGCTGATACAACCTCGTATACCGTTACCGGTCTTTCTGAGAGTTTATCCTATCATTTCGCAGTCAAAGCGGTGTCTGCAGACGGAACGGAAAGCCTCTTTTCAAATGAAGCCGCCCGCCCGTCCATCACCTTCCCGGCCACCGGTTCCAGCGTTCCAGTCCGCATCAATGTATCCGGAACCGCCGCCGCCCGGAGTGCCGTTCACCTCTATTCCGGTGCAATGCTGCTGGGAACCGGAACCGCCACGGACAAAGGTCTGTGGTCGATCTCCGCAAATCTCGATGCGCCGTCCGGTACAACTCCGGTACAGCTGACGGCGGTATCGACCGGCGCAGCCTCCTTTCCCGTAGCGGTCTATCCCTCTGCTGAAATTGAACCTTCTGACCTGAGCACCGCCATTCGTGCGCTTCAGGTCGTCACGGGCATTGAACCGGCCGGTCTTTCCGCCGCCGATGATCTGAATCAGGATGGGTATATCGGCCTGCAGGATGCAGTATACGCGCTCCGGAATGCGTCGGGGATATGACCGCCACCGACACAATCCAGCGAAAACGAGTCAGAAGAACAACCTGCCATCCGGCTCTAACAGAAAATTAACACACTCCTAATTCTGCCGTAACAATCCATTCCTATTGTTTCTTTTCGAGTGCGACTGCTTCCGCTCTTTTCACCCGGGAGTATCGGTATCGTGCTTTGCGTCACTCCGATGGAACCTTTGGATCATCGCTGCATGCTTATCGTTTCAGCCGGCATCTCCCCGGAACCGGAAAAAGAAACCCCGACAAAACACTATTCACAACATGTCAGAGGATCATTATGAAAATGAAAAGTTACTGTTTCACTGGTGTACTGTTCTTTTTTGCTGCCGTCCTTGTATTGGCTGTCAGCCCGATTCAGGCCGAAACCTGTCATCGTGGCACACTGGACAATGCCTACTGTGACCGGAACCGCGATCTGGTGGCCGATCTTCCTGTCGATTCCTCCGAATGGGTGGATCCCGATACCATTATCTTTTCCTATACCCCGGTGGAAGATCCTGCCGTATACCAGAAGGTCTGGGACGGCTTCATCAAGCATATGGCCGATGTTACGGGAAAGAAGGTAGTCTTCTTCCCCGTGCAGAGTTACGCGGCGCAGTACGAAGCCATGCGTTCGGGCCGGCTGCATATCGCCGGGGTCAATACCGGCGGCAATCCCGTGGCCGTCAACTGCGCGGGATTTGTACCTTTTGCCATGATGGCCGCACCGGACGGCTCCTATGGGTATGAAATGGAAATCATCGTACCGGCAGACAGCCCCATTCAGACGCCGGAAGATCTGAAAGGCAAAACCCTTGCCTTTACCTCACCGACCTCCAATTCCGGATTCAAGGCCCCTTCCGCCATTCTCAAGGCCGACTTCAATCTGATTGCAGACAAGGATTTCAAAACCACATTTTCTGGCAAGCATGACAATTCCATCATGGGCGTTGCCAACAAGGATTATGAAGCGGCTGCAGTCGCCAACTCGGTGCTCAAGCGGATGATCGACCGCGGTGTGGTGGATCTGTCCAGCATCCGGACGATTTACAAGTCCCAGACCTTTCCGACCACCGGGTACGGTCATGCCCATAATCTGGACCCGACCGTCGCGGCCAGGATTCAGCAGGCTTTTTTTACCTTTCCCTGGGAAGGCTCCGATCTGCAGAAGGAGTTCAAGGAGGAAGGACGGTTCATTTCCATCTCCTATGAACATGACTGGGCGGTCATCCGGAAGATTGACGCAGCCAATGATGTGAGCTACGATTGTAAATAAGCGGCCCGGCAGTCGTTTATCCTTCGGACCGCTCTTCTCACCGGGAGCGGTCCGTCTTTTTCTGTGAGTGGAGAAACCTTTCCATGCTGCAAATCAGGAATCTGACAAAACGCTACAGAACCGGTGATCTTGCCCTGCGGGACATCACTCTGGAAATTCCCGACGGTCAGGTCATGGCTTTGATCGGTCCTTCGGGAGCCGGAAAATCGACCCTCATCCGCTGCATCAACCGACTGGTGGAGCCTACGTCGGGGGCAATCTTTCTCAATGAGACCGAACTGAATGTACTGCCCCGGAAAGGACTGCGGCGGGCGCGCCGGAACATCGGCATGATCTTTCAGGAATACGCCCTGGTGGAACGGCTGACGGTCATGGAAAATGTCCTTTCGGGCCGCCTCGGCTATGTGGGGTTCTGGCGGAGCTGGTTCCGGAAATTTCCCCGGGCCGACATCACGGAGGCGTTCCGGCTGCTGGAGCGGGTGGGACTGGATCACATGGTGGACAAACGGGCGGATGAACTCTCCGGCGGGCAGCGCCAGCGGGTCGGCATCTGCAGGGCCCTGATCCAGGATCCCCTGCTGCTGCTGGTGGATGAGCCGACGGCGTCTCTGGACCCCAAAACATCCCGCCAGATCATGCGGCTTATCTGCGAACTCTGCAGAGAACGCGGTCTGAGCGCCGTCATCAATATTCATGATGTCCAGCTTGCGCGGCTCTTTGCCGAACGGGTGGTGGGCCTGCGGATGGGGGAGATTGTCTACGATGGCCTGCCGGACCGGCTGACGCCGGAAGTGCTGACCGACATCTATGGCGAAGAGGACTGGGAAACCACCATCGGCGGCGGAAAACCGGCAGAGGCGAATGAGCCGGAAACGGGGGACGAGGACACGATTCCAGCTCCCGGAAAAGAGCGGATGGCCGGGATGATATGAGGGCGCGTTCATGAGTGTATCGGCATCGTCACCATCTCCGCCGGGGGAGGTATCCTGGCGCAAGCCCCCTTTCATTTCCGACGCCCGTCTGCGATGGGGGCTGGGGATCGGTATCGGCCTCTATCTGGCGGCAGCCCTGGGAACACTGGAGATCGACTGGCTGCGGGCGTGGGAAGGAATTCCCCGGGGGCGGCAGTTCATCACGGCATTTTTTCCGCCCGACATGACCAGCCGGTGGAATGAAATCGGCGAGGGAATTCTGGAAAGCATCTGGATGGCCCTCACCTCCACCATGGCAGGCATTGCCCTCTCCATACCGGTCGGACTCGGTGCGGCCCGGAATATTGCTCCTCCCCCGGTCTACCTGTTCTGCCGTACTCTTCTCTCTGTCTCCCGGAGTTTTCAGGAAGTCATTCTGGCGATCTTCTTTGTCAAGCTCTTCGGATTCGGTCCGTTTGCCGGATTTGTCACCCTTTCACTGGCGACCGTCGGTTTTTTCGGTAAACTGCTGGCCGAGGATATCGAAGACATGGACCCGGTTCAGGCGGAGGCGGTCCGGGCAACCGGTGCCAACTGGTTTCAGTGGATCAATTATGGTGTACAGCCCCAGGTGATGCCGCGGATGATCGGTCTCGGTCTGTACCGGCTGGATATCAATTTCCGGGAATCGGCGGTGGTGGGCATCGTGGGCGGCGGCGGCATCGGAGCCACCCTCAACACAGCTTTTGACCGGTATGAATTTGATTCCGCGGCAGCGATTCTGCTGATCATCATCGGGATTGTACTGGTGGTGGAATACTCCTCCGGGCTGATCCGAAAGCGGGTGCAGTAATGGTCACGACCACGAAAGAGGGGCTCCGGGTCTGGCGCAGACGAAGCCACCGCAGTCAACTGGCCGTTCAGGCGGGCTGGATGGGCGCTGTCATCCTGTTTCTGATCTGCTGGCAGTTCATTTCCGGAAAGACCATCTGGATGTTTGTTCTGGACGCGCCCCGGCAGGCGGCGGACCTGGCTGCGCGCATGGTTCCGCCGGACTGGTCCTATCTTTCGAAACTCTGGAAACCGCTCTGGGATACCATCAATATCGCCACACTGGGGACGCTGCTGGCGATCATCCTGGCTGTGCCGACCGCCTTCTGCGCCGCGCGCAACACCACGCCGAGCGTACTGGTCGCACGTCCCGTCGCCCTCTTTATCATTGTCGCCACCCGTTCCATCAATTCCCTGATCTGGGCGCTGATGCTGGTAACGATCCTGGGACCGGGTATTCTGGCGGGCATTGTCGCCATCGGTCTGCGGTCCATCGGCTTCTGCGCCAAACTGCTGTACGAAGCTATCGAGGAAATCGACACCCGCCAGGTGGAGGCCGTCACCGCCACCGGTGCAAGCCCTGCCCAGGTGATCGGATTCGGTATTGTCCCGCAGATTCTTCCGGCCTTTGCCGGTATTTCTGTCTTTCGATGGGACATCAACATCCGGGAATCCACTGTTCTGGGCCTTGTGGGGGCCGGCGGCATTGGTCTGCAACTGAGCGCTTCGATCATGAATCTCGCCTGGACAAGGGTATCCGTCATACTGCTGATCATCATCGGTACGGTCGTCATCAGCGAACTGGTTTCCGCAAGGGTCCGCAAAGCCTTCATCTGACGATCTGTCAGACACAGGGAATTATCTGTGCCTATCGGTTCTGCACCTGATTTTGCAGGGGCAATCCTCCTGTGGTTGTTCCGGCAAAGGGCAGGCACGGGGGCCTGCCCCTACGGTACGGATGTCAGAATAGTTTTGGCAAATAACTGATTTATCTATATTTTACTGAATAGCCTGCCCCTGACGGTCATCATCCGGCTACCGCTTCGGCGGCGCAGCTTCCCGGATCACCGCCCCGTGTTCGTCACTCAGCACAAGAACGGAAAACCGCTCCACCCGGTCCAGTTCATCGGTACTGAGGGAAATATAGTCGAATCTTCCCCGGAGATCGGTATACCCGTCCTTGTAAAACCGCACGGTTCCATCCTGCAGCCGCGCATAGACCTTGATGTATGTTCCCGGCAGCGGTCTCCCGGTCTTCTGCTCTGCAACATCCATATACCCATAGGATTCGACCACCTGTACATCCAGCGAATGGGCATAATGGGCCCGGGATTTTTTGATGCCGGCGGCGGCAATCTCGACAATCAGATTGCTGTTGCGGAACTGTTCCGGGAGCCGGAATTCCACCTCGCTCCGGTGTTCCTCATCCGGCAGCCCTGCGGTTTCGGAATGAACCGGCCAGATGAAGGCATACTGGTCGCTCTGCTGCTGGACAAACGGTGTTTCGGAAAAAAGCAGCTCAATATCCATCGGATAGTAGTTCACCCGGTAGGAATCGATATTTCGCCAGGTGAGGACAACCCGGCGGTCTTCGATACGGAAATCGAAACTCGGGGCGGTGGCCGCAAGGGCTTCCATTCGCTGTTCCCGGCTTTCCGGGTCCACCACGGAAGCGGATTTTCCTTCGATCTCATCCAGCTGCGCCAGGGCCTGCCGGAACAGGTTCCGCCAGCGGGGAACCGGATAATCGGCATAGGAAGAGGCAATCCGCCGCGCCGAAGCCGGATTGCGGGTATACAGATCGACATACGTCCGGAGATAGTCATACTGTATCCGCATCCCGACCGCATCGGGGCTGATCTTTTCAAAATGCTGAAGCGCTTCGCTGATCCGCCCCTGCAGCAGCATATAGTAGACCACCGCCATCCGGTCTTCCGCGGTCAGTTCCGGCCGGTACTGCAGCAGGGTCATGAATGTGCTGTACTGCTCGTAAAGCCGGTCATTGAGAATCCGGGGCCGTTCCCCCAGGCGGTGAACCCGCGCATTCACCAGGGGGCTGTACTCCCGGTGTTCATACCGATGCCGTTCCACCGGTTCCACCTCCAGCAAAGCAGAATCGAGATAAAGACCGACCTGCTCCGCATAGGGCGAGTGTGCCAGATATTCGGACATCGCTTCCGGAATGTTGTGGTAAATGCTGTAGGACCAGAGGGTGTGGTGATAGACCATCCGGCTCCGGAGCAGTTCCAGGGTTTTCCGGAAAAATGTAATGTCCTTCATCCGGAAGGCGATCTTCTCCAGATCCACCCGGTTCAGGTTGCGGGTCCGGAGATCGTCCAGTACGGCGTCCGGTGAGCCGTTCTGGGACAGATAGGCCCAGGACCGGGTATCCACCTGTCCCGGTGTCCGGACGACCCGGAATGTGCGGGATTCGGCGTTTGCGATGAATGTTTCCGCTTTTGCCACATGGGCCGGATAAATGGAAAAACCGCCGGTGCGGGGAAAATAAAAATAGTATTCGGTGGTCCAGGTCGCATATGGTTCCACCACAATGGGAAATGACCGGGAATAGAATCCATTTTTGAGCGGTATGGCGCCGGCGGGAATCTGAAGCAGTATCCGGAGACGCTGCCGGGACGAGGTCGGATTGCTCAGCACCACCTGACAGCCGTAGGCGGTCCGGTAGATCAGTTCATCCCGGACGAACTTGTCCACCCGTTCGTTGTCCTCATACCGGTACCGGTCATCGGGCCGGAAGAAATTCTGGGTGACCAGAACCGGCGGGGGATCATCGGCCGGTTCGGCGGGCTGGATTTCCCGGTGAAAAACGATCATGGGACTGGCCGACTGAATGGAAAAGGCCGTCTCTTCCACTGTTGACGTCTGTTTTCCGGCGTTGAACGGAAGATCGAGAACCGACAGGGCCAGCATCATTTCCGGAAAATTCCGGTGGGCAAAGGGAAAGCTGCCGGCGTAAAACGGCCGGGCCGGATCACTTGCGGCAAAATCCGTCCAGAAGGCGTTGACGGTGATCAGATCGGCATTCTGATCCTCGATGGGACGTTTGTAATAGTTGTTCTCCACCCATTCCTCGGTTTTGTCCATCTGCCGGTAGAGCGGTCGCATTTCCTGGCGGCGTCTGTCCTCTCTTTTGGCTTTGAACATCCTGCGGCCTGCCGGCGGGGCCGCCGCCCGGGGAGCGGGTGGCGCCGCCGCTGCCGGCGCCATCGCTATTTCCTCTTCCATTTCCGCAAACCCTTCATCCATTTCCGCCATCACGTCATCCATTTCCGCAAACCCGGCGGCCTGAACCTTATCGTCTGCCAGCTGCTCTATCATCGAGATGGAACCATCTGCCGGACCAGTGATATCTTTTTCCAGTGCACGTCCTTTCAGGGCTGTATCGAAGAGGCGGTTGAAGGTTTCCGGGTCCGGCGGAAGCATGTCATACAGATCCTTTACATACCGGGACGTTCTTCCACCGTCATCAGATGTCCGGCGGAGCAGCAGGATTTTTTCCACGATGTTGAGGCGGGAAAACGGCCAGGGGTCGAGATAACCGGACAGATCGTCATTCAGCAGCCAGCGGTCCAGAAAGGTTCTGTCCTTCTTGTTCTCCAGGTAGGGAGCGACCACTGTGTCAAAAAACGGTCTGTCCTTATGATACAGGAAGACGTGGAGTTCATGACAGGCATATTCGGAATATTTTTCCGCTTTCTCCGCCGGTGTCATCTGCGGCCACCGGAGAATAAAATCGAAGGTTTTCAGGGTGGCATCACCGCTCAGGGTTTCAAAGAGGCGGTACACCTTTTCAACGGTATCATAGACCTCGAAATCACCGGCGGTCATATCCGCCAGCCGGAACGGTTTTCCCGGCAGCACCGTTGTCACCTGCTTCTGTTCGGTATAATGGTGTTCCGGATTCAGGCGGCTGACCATCCGGAGATCCCGCTTCGGCATCTCCGCAAGGGGAAGGGAGTATTCACGGTAGACGGTACTCCGGTCATCCACCGCCAGCAGGTGGATCTGGGGACGATCTCCCAGATCCGAGCGGGGAATGGTGATCCGACCGTTTTCATCCGGCTTCAGATTGAGAAGATGGACAGCGGTCCGGTCCAGAAAATCGAGGTTGGAAAAACTGCCGTCCGCCGCCGGAACAGATTTTTTTTCATAGGTCGAACCGACGCTACGCGACAATTCCGGTTCCGCCATCCTCATTTCTTCACCGGCCTGTGCCTGATCCACTGCCGTTTCAGTCTTCCGGACGGCCCAGGGATTCAGAAGCAGTTCCGGCCTCTGGAGAAGATTTCCCGGGTACTTTTCGGCATACTTCCGGTTCAGGATGTAGCGGTATTCATCGCCGATGCGCCGTTCGGCCAGGTAGCGGGAAGCGGGCCTTGTCAGGCGAATCTCATCCGGCAGCGGCAGTCCCTGGCGGAGCAGATGTTCATACAGATCAAAGGCGGGCATGAACCGGGTGGCGATCAGGTGAAGCCGGGTCCGGGGCGAGGGATTGCCGATCCGGACATGCAGGGCATCCGCGTCCGCATCGATCCGGGTAATCTGAACGGGATTCCGGTCTTTCTGTTCCAGTATTCTGTGTCCGGAAAGAATGACATCTTCAAACGCGGTCCCTTCTGAAAACCGGAGCAGAATTTTCTCCTGCTCTTCCTTGAGAACGAGCTGGTAGTCACCCGCCGGAACATTTTCCACAATCAAATATCCATCCGCGTAGCGAACGCTCTCTGTATAATCTGCCACAGGGATATTCCCCCGCACTTCCATCAGCACAAACCGGCGACGATCCTTTCCATCAAGCGCTTCCATGTACGGAATGCGAACCGGGGCTCCGGTTGCGGCATGGATCTGTTCCGGATACCGGCACCGGTCCCGGACCGGATGCCAGGTATGGGAAGCCCCGTCGGGACCGGTTACTTTGATCCAGTCGATTTCCTTCAGACTGCCGAGGCGAATCCTTCCGTCGGCATCACTCTGGAGGGTGGCATGCACCTGATCCCGAAAATAACGGTGCTTCAATACAACCTGCACCGGCCGGCCGGAAACCGGTTCCCCGTTTCTGCCCAGCATTTCCATCCAGTAAATGCCGTCGATATGGCTCAGGAAAAGATCCTGCACCATCATGGTGGTATCGATCCGGTTGACGCTGAAAGCAGATTCGGCTGAGAGTTCATCGGTTTTTCCCCGGCTCAGGTTTTTGACCTTTGCCCGCAGGCTGAATTCGATCTGCCCCAGGTTTTCCGGAACCGGAAAAGTAAAAGAGGACTCCCGGTCTTCAGAGAGTTCAAAATTGTTGACGGTCCGGGTCGTGGCCACTCCGTCCCGGTCCACGGACCGGATATCGAGCCGGACATCCTCCAGCAGTGACAAATCCACCGGATGATGGTTCACTGCCAGCAGGGGACGGACCAGAACAGTCGCCTCCCGGCGGCGGAGCAGGGACTCACGGCTTACATGGAAGCCTGCCGAAAGACGGTACTGTTCTCCCTGATGCGCAAAACGGTCCAGGGCAGCGAAATCCCCGTCCCGCAGGATGATGGTCTGCTGTCCCGGACGGGTACTGAAGGGAACGGTAATGATGCCGTCGGCATCCGGGGTGTATTCCCTGCCGTCCATCCAGAGGGTCGCTTCGGGACGGAGCCGGTTCCGGTCGTCCAGAATCACGAATTCGTGACCGGCCGAACTGATCCGGCTCACCGCACGGAGATCGCCTTTGCGGATCAGGGCGCGGCTCCGCTTGCCGCCGCCGATAAACTCGACCACAAAGACACCCGGGCGGTCCATCCGGGGAAATTGGTAGCTCCGGCGCACCTGCCGCTGCGGCGGCACATCATAGCGCTCCACCGTCTCGGAACTTGCCACCAGCCCGTCCAGATTGATGCCCAGTTCCACCGGGGACCGCTGTTTCTGATAATAATTGAAGGTGTTGATTTCATAGACCTTGATGATCAGATTCTCCACATTCTTCACGTCCAGTTGAAGTGTCACCGGTTCATCGGTCCGGAAAAATTTCCGGTTGACCGGTGCAAAGGAGAGGTCCACCCGCTCTTTGAGGGTCTGATTCCGGTCCGGCGTAAGCATGGCGTACCACTGCTCCATGTCTCCGAGCCCTTTCAGGATTCTGGTTTCGGCAAAGAGCCGTTTCAGGTAGTCATCCCGGATGTATTCTGCAAAGGGCTGATAGGTGTCCGCCTCCACAAAAAAATGAGATAGGTAGTCCCGGACCAGTTCCTCATCATCGCCTACGGCGGAAAGGCGGGTGGCACCGGAGAAGTCGGAATTCAGGTCAACGCCGACATTGCGCAGTTCCCGCCGCCGCAGATAGTCCGGATCCATGTAGGAAACACGCCGGGGCAGGCGGAGGTAGGCCATGAACCGCTCCCGGTCATATTCTCCCCGGCTGCGGTTCAGGTCGAGCATGTGGTAGAGAACATGGACCTTGAGGGAATTGTGGGCCGGACTCAGTGTCTGGACAAAGGCCCAGAGCCGGTCCAGATAGGCGGCCTTTTCTTCCGGATCATACTGAATATCTGTATCGTCGGAAGGGGCCAGTCTGATCATGTAGGTTTTCACAAAACCGGTATCGTTCAGCAGGGCCGGCATCTGTTTCAGGCAGCCGTCGAGCTGGGATTTGAGCAGCTGCTGATGGATGGGAAGCGAACCGAAACCGCCGCTGTGTTTGTACCGGAGATCCTGGACCACCATCTTCACCAGACCGGGATGATCCGGAACCTTGAGCCGCTGGAGCAGGTTCCGGCGCTGATCGGGGGTAAGCCGTTTGGAATCGAGAATCGACAGACCGGTATCTTCAAAACCATCCAGGTTCCGGTACCGCGAAAGCGCCAGCGGGGCCAGCCGGGCAATGCTGATCAGATCCGGTGAAAGGGCTTCGGGGGCATCGGCCTTCCGGTCGGCACTCTCCTTCTGGTGATCGAACCGGAGGTTCAGGGTCTGCCGGATATGCTGCAGGGACTTCTCCGGTTGCCGGCGGTACGCCAGAAGTGCCTGCCGGTTCTGTATTTCCCGGACCTTGTCGGTGTACCCGTGCCGTTCGATCCATTTTTCCAGCAGCCGTCGCACCGCCGGAAAATCACCGGTATGCTGGGCGTGGAGGCAGTGGAAATAGTAATAATCCGGCGTTCCCGGAATCAACTGTTCCAGCACCTTCTCCCGGTCTTCCGCCAGGCTGAAATTCTCCGCAAAGCCGATCTCTTTACCGTGGACACGGCCTGTCATGATACTCAGCCAGGCCACCAGTACCAGAAGCATCGCTATTTTCATCGTCGGTCCCTTTCCCTGCTGTGTCATCACCATATATTTCCCTTCCTTTGCAAAATCCGGTTAATGCCTGAAGCGAATGCATATTATCTATTCTCGTCTAGATTATCAAAGGAAATTTACCCTTTTGTGTCTCCTCCGTACAGGCAGTTCCGGAAAAATCAGGAAACGGTTCCACCGGTGGACAGCGGCGCCGGATTTTTTTATCTTGACGCTTCAGTGTCATAATATTATAAGAACCATTTGCGAATTGGAGCGGCATGTTCCTTGAAGAGCGGTAACAGCATGGATGTTAATCTACAGAAAAAGGAGCAGAAGATAATGAAAAGATTCGGAAAACTGCTGGCAACCACAGCCCTTGTGATGGCACTGGCATTTTCGGTCACCGGTATTGCCGTCGCGCAGGACAAAGAGCCCATCAAGCTCGGTGTCGCCGGCGCACACAGTGGTGACCTGGCCTCCTACGGTATTCCTTCCGTACGGGCCGCCACACTGGTCGTGGAAGAACGAAACGCCGGTTTTGGTGTCAACGGCAGAAAAGTGGAACTGCTTGCCGAAGACGATGTCTGCAAACCGGAAATTGCGACTAACACCGCTACAAAACTCGTCTCCGACGATGTCGATATCGTTGTCGGCCATATCTGCAGCGGCGCAACCAAGGCGGCACTGGGAATTTACAAAGACAAGAACGTCATCGTCATGTCCCCTTCCGCGACAAACCCCGATCTGACCCAGAGCGGCGACTATCCCAACTTTTTCCGGACCATCGCCTCCGATGATGCCCAGGCCCGGCTCCAGGTGGATTATGCGATCGATACACTGGGACTCAAGAAACTGGCTGTCATCCATGACAAGGGCGACTACGGCAAGGGACTGGCCGAGTATGCCAAGACTTTCCTTGAAGAAGAGCCCAATGCCGAAGTCGTTCTCTATGAAGGCGTCACCCCCGGTGCGGTGGACTATTCCGCAGTGGTCCAGAAAGTGAAACGCTCGGATGCCGACGGCGTTATCTTCGGCGGCTATCATCCCGAAGCCTCCAAGATTGTCATGGCCATGCGGAAGAAAAAGATGGACATTCCGTTCATCTCCGATGACGGCGTAAAAGACGAGACCTTCATCAAGGTGGCCGGTGAATACGCCGAAGGCGTGTACGCCACCGGTCCGAGAGACACCTCAAAGAACCCCATCGCCCAGCAGGCGATTGAGAAACACAAGGAAAAATACGGCGAAGATCCGGGTGCATTCTTCCTGAATGCCTACTCGGCCACCATTGCCCTGCTCAACGCCATCGAAAAGGCGGGAAGCACCGAGTATGAAGCGGTCAAGAAAGCCCTTCAGGATGAGTTCGTCGCAACACCCCTCGGCATCATCCGCTTTGATGAACAGGGCGATGCCATCGGTATCGGCTTCTCTGTCTACCAGGTGAAGGACGGACAGTACGTCGCCGTAGAAGAATAGTTTCCTGTTTCCGGCGAACACCCATCAGGGGACAGACATTCGTGTCTGCCCCCTGATTTTTTGATTCAATCAACCGGCAACTCTTCGGATTTTCAGAAAACGGCTTCCGGACGGCCTTACCGGTACATCATGTTGACGGTTCCGGTTTCCTTCCGGCAGGACATACCGGAGTCGCTCTCCGATGATCCGAAAGCACCTACAGAAAAGCAGGTTTCATGGATTGGGAATATTTTTTTGAACTCTTCCTGGGCGGTCTGACCCGGGGCAGCATTTACGCCCTCATCGCCCTGGGTTATACGATGGTATACGGTATCATCGAACTCATCAACTTCGCCCACGGCGAAATCTACATGATCGGTGCCTTTACCGCCCTGATCGTGGCCAATGTACTGACGATGATGGGCATGAACGAGATCGCCATTCTGATTCTGGCCTCCATCGCCGCCATTGTCTATGCCTCCGCCTATGGTTTCACCATCGAGAAAATCGCCTACAAGCCCCTGCGCCACGCGCCAAGGCTGTCCCCCCTGATCAGCGCCATCGGCATGTCCATTTTTCTGCAGAATTATGTTCTGCTGGCCCAGACGTCGGATTTTCTTCCCTTTCCGAGCCTGATTCCGGAAGTGGCCTTTCTGGACCCGATCGCCCACATTATCAGTTCCGCCGAAGTGATCATCATTCTCACCACCGCAATTGTCATGGTGCTGCTGACACTTCTGATCAAGTTCACACGGATGGGCAAGGCAATGCGGGCCACGGCCCAGGACCGGAGCATGGCGATGCTGGTGGGGATCAACGTCAACCGGGTCATTTCGACAACATTTGTCATCGGCTCTTCCCTGGCCGCCATCGGCGGTGTACTGATCGCCTCCCATATCGGGATGATCAATTTCTATATCGGCTTTATCGCAGGCATCAAGGCGTTCACCGCCGCGGTTCTGGGCGGCATCGGCAGTATTCCGGGGGCGGTTCTCGGGGGCATGGTGCTGGGCTGGACCGAAAGTTTCGCCACCGGATATGTTTCCAGCGATTATGAGGATGTGTTTGCCTTCGCGCTGCTGGTGATTATCCTGATCTTCCGGCCTGCGGGTATTCTGGGACGTTCAACAACACAGAAGGTATAAGTGGTTACACATGAGTAAAGCGGGAGAAGTTAAAGAATCCGTCATCATCACCCTCTGGTTTGTCTTTCTCACCTTTCCGATCATGGTCATCCGGGTCAATCCCATCGAAGATGTAGTGGAATGGCGCTGGAACAACCTGATTCTCGTCGCCGTCGGCAGTTTTTTCGGTTCCTTCATCTGGCGGTATCTGATGCAGAAAAAGGAAGCCGGCCGGAAAAAGGCCGAAACCGACGAGGCCGATAAAATTCCACTGACCCAGCGGCTGCTCCGGGACCGGCGGTTCTGCATTCCCGCCCTGATCGTCATTGCCCTCGTTATCGGCATTTTCCCCTTTGTCTTCTCGGCCTATCAGGTCAATATCATGTCCTCGGCCCTGATCTTTGTGGTCCTGGGGCTGGGGCTCAACATCGTCGTCGGCCTTGCGGGACTGCTGGACCTGGGATATGTCGCCTTTTACGCGGTGGGGGCCTACACCTACGCACTGCTGAACCACCACTTCGGTCTGGGGTTCTGGACGGTCCTTCCCCTGGGGGCGGTAATGGGGGCAGTCTTCGGTATACTTCTGGGCTTCCCGGTGCTCCGGCTCCGCGGGGACTATCTTGCCATCGTCACCCTCGGATTCGGGGAAATCATCCGGCTGGTACTGGAAAACTGGAATGACTTTTCTTTCGGCCCCAGCGGGATCGCCAATATTCCCCGCCCCGGTTTTTTCGGCATCGATTTCTCTTATGAGCAAGCGATCACCTACATTTATTATCTGATGATTGCCATGGCCCTGTTTACCATCTTCGTGGTCAACCGTCTCCAGAATTCCCGGATCGGCCGGGCCTGGATCGCTCTCCGTGAAGATGAAATCGCCTGCCAGGCCATGGGCATCGACAAGACCAAGACCAAACTGACCGCCTTTGCCCTGGGCGCGACCTGGGCCGGCATGGTCGGCGTCATCTTTGCCGCCAAGACCGGTTTTATCAATCCGGCCAGCTTCACCTTTCTGGAATCCGCCATTATTCTGTCCATTGTCGTACTGGGGGGCATGGGCTCCATCATCGGCGTCATCATCGGCGCGTTTATCCTGATTCTCCTGCCGGAATATCTCCGGGCATTCTCGGATTACCGGATGCTGCTGTTCGGGGCGATCATGGTGATCATGATGGTCTTCCGGCCCCAGGGCATCATCAGCGGTGTCCGGCGTACCTATGAATTCAAGGGGGGAACCGAGGAGGAGAAGGAAAAAAGCAAGCTGATGAAGATCGAAACCCCGGCTGCGGAAGGGGAAGATGCGCCGTAACGACAGGACCGCCCGTCCGGATGGCAGGCACTATCCTGCCACACCGCGTAAAAAGAAATGACAACTGCTCACTGACAGCGAATCATGGATCCAATACTCAACGTAAAACAACTGACAATGGACTTCGGCGGCCTTCGTGCCCTGGACCATCTTGATCTCGATGTTCACAAAGGGGAAATCGTCGCGCTGATCGGGCCCAACGGCGCCGGGAAAACGACGTTTTTCAACTGCATCACCGGCATCTATACCCCCACCGAAGGGGATGTGGTCATTTCGCCGCCCGGAAAGGAGAGCCAGCGGATCAACGGCCTGAAACCCAACCATGTCACGGAACGGGGCATGGCCCGGACCTTTCAGAATATCCGCCTCTTTCCCAACATGACGGTGCTGGAAAATGTCATGATCGGACGCCACTGCCGCACCCGGACCGGCATTGCGGGGGCCGTGCTGCGGGGGCCGAAAACACGCCGGGAAGAGGAACGGGTGGTCGAAAACAGCTACATCATCCTCGAAAAAATCGGACTGACCCGGCATGTCAACGATCTGGCCAGCAACCTTCCTTACGGGGCACAGCGGCGTCTGGAAATCGCCCGTGCCATGGCCACAGACCCGTTTCTGATTCTGCTGGACGAACCCGCAGCGGGCATGAATCCCCAGGAGACCGGTGATCTCAATGATCTGATCCTGAAAATCCGGGAAGAGGAAGAAATTTCCCTGCTGCTGATCGAACACGACATGAAACTGGTCATGAGCCTGTCCGACCGGATTTTCGTGATGGATTACGGCAAGAAAATCGCCCAGGGATCACCGGAGGAGATCAAGAACAATCCGGTGGTGATCAAGGCCTACCTCGGAGAGGAGATCGATGCTTAAGCTGTCGAATATTGAAACCTTCTACGGCAATATCCGGGCACTGAAAGGCGTCAGCATCGAGGTGTCCGAAGGAGAAATCATCACCCTCATCGGCGCCAACGGCGCCGGCAAGACGACGACCCTGATGTCCATCTCCGGACTGGTCCCGCCCCGGTACGGGGAAATCTTTTTCATGGGAGAACCCATCCACGAAATGAGCCCGGACCAGATTGTAGCGAAGGGCATCTGTCAGGTTCCGGAAGGGCGTCATATCTTTCCCTATCTCACCGTTGCGGAAAACCTGGATATGGGGGCGTTTCTCCGGCGGGACAAGGACGGCATCAAAAAGGATATCGCCTACATCTACGATCTTTTTCCGATTCTGGCCGAACGGCGGAACCAGGCCGGCGGAACGCTCTCCGGCGGGGAACAGCAGATGCTGGCCATTTCCCGGGCCCTGATGGCCCGCCCCCGTCTGCTGCTGCTGGATGAACCGTCTCTGGGACTTGCGCCGCTGATCATCCGCCAGATTTTTGAAATCATCTCAAAAATCAATGCCGAAAACAACACCACCATCTTTCTGGTG